>NZ_JAXGNC010000007.1:0-163673 GCF_040768185.1 Syntrophus sp. (in: bacteria)
GTCATTGCCGTCGCCCCCGGAAATATACTCGATGCCCGCCGTGCCCAGGTTGAGGGTGTTCCCGACGGTCCCGTTGATGTAGACCCGGTCGTAACCGGCGCCGCCGCTGAGGCTGGAAAAGGCGGTGCCGACCGTGATCGTGTCGTCCCCGGCTCCGCCGCTGACGCTGTCGGCTCCGCTGTTGCCGGCGTTGATCGAGTCGTTTCCCGCCCCGCCGATAATCGTGTCATTGCCCGTGCCCGTGGAAATAGAATCGTTGCCGGTGCCTCCGTCTACGGAATTGTTGCCGTTCCCGACGCTGACGGTATCATCGCCGCTCCCGCCGTAGACAATGTCTCGGCCGGTACCGCCGTACAATCGGTCGTTACCTCCATTGCCATAGAGGGTGTTGTTTCCGTTGTCGCCGTAGATGTAGTCGTTGAAGTTGCCGCCCCGGAGGACGTCATTGCCGAGATTTCCGTCGATCGTCAGGTCTACGGATTGTGCGGTTCCATCAAAACTGTCGTCGCCGCTCCCTCCGGAAATATACTCGATGCCCGCCGTGGTCAGGTTGAGGGTGTTCCCGATGGTTCCATTGATGTAAACCCGGTCGTAACCGTCGTTGCCGCTGACGCCGGCAAAGGCGGTGTTGATGGTGATTGTGTCATCCCCATCCCCGCCGCTGACGCTGTCGATACCGCTGCTGCCGGCATTGATCGAGTCATTTCCTCGGCCACCCACAATGGAGTCGTTGCCCGTGCCCGTGGAAATAGAATCGTTGCCGTCATTACCGTAGACGGTATTGTTTCCATTATAAGCGTTGATCGAGTCGTTGCCGCTGCCTCCAGAGGCGGTGTCGTTACCGTTGCCGCCGTAAAGGTGGTCATTGCCTCCATTGCCGTAGAGGGAGTTGGTTCCGTCACCGCCGTAAATGTAGTCGTTGGCGTTTCCGCCCCGGAGGACGTCAGACCCGAGATTGCCGTCGATTGTCAGGGCCACCGTTTGCGAACTCCCATTGAAATTGTCATTGCCGTCCCCACCGGAGATCCATTCAATGCCCGCGGTAGTCAGGTTGAGGGAATTTCCAGCCGTCCCGCTGATGTAAACCCGGTCGTAACCGCCGCCACCGCTGACACTGGCAAAGTCGGTGGTGAGGTAGATCGTGTCATCTCCATTCCCCCCTCTGACGGTATCGGCCCCGCTTCCCGCATCGATCCAGTCGTTGCCGCCACCCCCATCAATCGTATCATTCCCTGCGTAACCATAGATGGTGTCGGCCGCATCGGAAGGAATACCGCCTGTCACTCCCGGTGAAACAGATTCGGGAGTAATTGTGTCGTTGCCGGAAGTACCTTTAATCGTAGCCATTTTTTGTATTCCTTTCATTAGTTGTTGTTGAGGCCATAAAAAATGTCATTTGTTTTTTTAAGAAACAGGTCGAAGTAAATGAATAATTCACTTGTTACCCCGTCAGATGGGGCGTGATCAAATGCTTCGAATCATCATGTCGGATGGGGAGGATGATCCGAAAAAAATGTTCTTGAGCAGGTTCATTTGTTGAATGGATATAAAAACAGATATATTCAATAAATTAAACGGTTTAACCATACCTTATCTTCGCTTTAAAGTCAATAAGCATGAAGTTCTAGATGTACTTTTCTATAAAATCAGGAAGACAGGAAGAGAGGAGATGAAAAGAATTTTTGATTGAGAAAAGACGACGAACATTGGAGAGGCTTTTTATTGCGGCCGTCCCGCTGATAAAAAGACCTTATTGTCCCCGTGCTGTTTACACGGGCAACGGTATCCAGGACAGGGACATCTGTATCAACATGACAACCGGCACCCGCGAAGGCTGCGCGGGGAGCCGAGCTGTCGGGTTTGCGGCCGCTTCATGCCTCAATAAAGCCTGCTTTGCCAAGGGTTCCTTCATGGTTGCCTGAATCGCTTCATGGGTTGTTTCCGGAAGGCACCCGCATTTGATGCGCCCTGTTCAACCGGCGTTTCCTTCACTTCACCAGGAGAACGGGGCACTGAGACAGGATTCCGATTTTATAACTGATGGTTCCCCAGTCCCGTGACGGCTCGTCCAGGTGAAGCTTGTGAGAGCTCATGACGATGAGATCCACCCCCGTTTCGGAGGCATAGTTGAGGATTTCCTTGACACGATTGCCAAAGGCGATCTTGTCGGTTACCTGGACGCCGCGGTTCTCGCAGAAGGCGACCAGGCCGGCCATTTTCTTGTCTGCGCTCTTTTGCAGGCCGGTATAAAAGTCTCTGAATTCTTCAAAGGTAGCGTCTTCGATGCTTTCTACCACATGGAGGAGGCTGACGCGAGCCTTCTCCTGCGCCGCCACCTGAAGGGTAATCTCCAGGGCTTTTCTGTTTTTTGGTGTAAAGTCGACAGGAACCAGAATGTGCTTAAACATGGTCACACCTCCGCAGCAGGATCTCCGGACCCCGGGATCTTACAGTCCCAGCTGATCGCTGATCTCCTGCATGGCATTCAGGGACAGATCCACGAACTCCGGCAGGGAAATCCCCAGCTTTTCGCATTCCAGGATGATATCCCGATTCACCGAGGCCGCGAAGTTCTTTTCCTTCATCCGCTTGACGACCGATTTGGGCTTGACGCTGGCCAGCTTCTTGTCAGGATAGACAAGGGCCGTAGCCGTTATCAAGCCGGTTACGGTTTCTCCGGCGGCGAGGGCAAAGTGAAAATCCGACTGCCGAGGCCTGCCGCTGGCCATTTCATTATGCAGGACAATGGCCTCAACGATCTCCGGGTCAACCCCCCTTTCCTCAAGGATCTTTGCGGTTTCCAGTCCGTGCACCACCAGGTCCGCGTTTACCTTCTCCACATCCAGGTCGTGCAGAAGCCCGGCCAATCCCCACCGGTCTTCATCCTGATGGAGCTTCCGGGCCAGCGCCCGCATGACGGCTTCGGCAGCATAGCAGTGCTGGCGCATCTTTTCGTTGGCAATGCAGGCATTCAACAATTCAATGGCGTCTGAACGGTCCATGCGGCACTTGATCCTCCTTGCACGAAATTGAGATTTACTCCGGCGTTAGGATGACAATTCAAGGGATGGATGTCAAGGGGATTGCTCTGGGGTGTGCCGGATTTGGAATTCGCACACGGCGGCAGCCATAAACCGCCTTCACAGGAAGAACGGTGCCGTCCTGGCCCTTCTGAAAAGGGCTTGTCCTGTTCCGTGCGGGAGAAAGCTTTTTTCTTCTCCTGTTTTGTGGTATGGGGACAAAAGGCCCCGTAGAATGGCCTTCTTAATGACGTTATTAACAAGGATCACGCGCCGGCATGACGTAAGCGGCTCAACAGGATGCGGAAACGGATCCGGAAGAGGCAGGCGAAGCCGGCGCCCATGTCCGAAAGCAAGCGGGCTGCTGTGAGGTGGATGCGAAGATGACCGAACCTTGCCTGGATGAACGGGATATCGACAATCTGACCCGGATCGTTGGGCGGGAAAGGATTTCCCGGGGGGAGTCGGTCCGTTTTCTTCATTCCCATGATGAATCCTTCCATAAGCCCTGCCTTCCCGAGGTTGTCCTCTGGCCGCACAGCACCGATGAAGTGAGCCGGATCGTCGCCCATGCCTTCCGGCGGAGGATTCCCGTGACGCCCTGGGGGGCGGGCAGTTCCCTGGAGGGAAACCCCATCCCTGTTTTCGGGGGGATCGTGCTCGATTTCCAGGAAATGAACCGGGTCCTGGCGGTCCGCCCCGAGGATTTTCAGGCGGACGTGGAGGCCGGGGTGGTCTACAAGGAACTCAACCGCATTCTGGAGGCGGAAGGGCTCTTCTTTCCCCCCGATCCCGGAGCGGCGGCAACGGTGGGCGGGATGATAGGAAACAACGCCAGCGGGATCCGGAGCGTTCGGTACGGCGCCACCCGGGATTACGTGATGCGCCTTACCACCGTTCTTTCCGACGGGCAGGTGATCCGGACGGGCAGCCGCTCCCGCAAGTGTTCCTCTGGATATGATCTCTGCCGTCTCTTTACCGGGGCGGAGGGAACGCTGGGGATCGTGACCGAGGCCACCCTGAAGCTCGCAGGGCTTCCCGCCGCCTTCATGGCTGTCCGGGCGACGTTTCCCACCCTCGGTCACGCCACCCGGACCGTCTTCGAGATTATGCGCTCCGGGATAACGCCGGGGGCCATGGAGTTCCTCGACAGGGACATCGTTGCCGTTCTCAATCGGGACCGGGGGCTCCGCCTGGAAGAATCGCCCACGCTGCTGATGGAGTTCAGCGGGTACAGTGAACGCGGGCTTGAAGATGAGATGTGTTTTGTTTCAGAGATCTGCCGGGACAACGGCTGCATCCTCCTGGACCGTGGGATCGGTCCGGAAGAGCGCAAGCGGCTCTGGGAGATCCGCCATCTCACCCACGAGTCCATCCGGCGCACTCACCCGGGATTGAAGTCGCTGAGCATGGATGTTGCCGTGCCCCTTTCCCGGTACAGCGAACTGGTGGCCCTCATCAAGGAACTCGTGGCCGGCCTGACGGCTTACATCTTCGGACATGCGGGCGATGGCAATATCCACGTCGTCGTGATGGACGATCCCGAAGACGAATCGCGCTGGGCGAGGGTGGAGGCGGCCCACAGCCGGGTGGTCTCTTCGGCCCTGGACTTCGAGGGAACCTGCACTGGAGAGCACGGCATCGGGCTGGGGAAAAAGAAGTTCATGGCCAGGGAGCATGGCGAGAGCCTGGAAACGATGAAAAAAATCAAGGAGCTGCTGGACCCTCGGGGCATTCTCAACCCCGGCAAGATGTTTCCCTGAAGAAGAGTTCAGAAAAAAAAGGATGAGCAGGAGAGACCCATGAAATTTTCACAGGCCCGCCAGGGTCGCATCTTTGTGATCCGTCTCGAAGACGGAGAAATTGTCCATGAGGTGATCGAGCGGTTTGCCGCGGAACAGTCGATTCGCGCGGCGGCCATCATCGCCGTGGGTGCGCTGGATTCGGGCAGCCGGGTGGTCGTCGGTCCGGAGGAAGGCCGTTCCACTCCCGTGGTTCCCATGGAGCATCTGCTGGAAAATGTCCATGAGGTGGCGGGAACCGGCACGCTCTTTCCCGATGAAGAAGGCCGCCCGCAGATCCACATGCACTGTGCCATGGGCCGGAAAGACCGGACCGTCACCGGGTGCATCCGGAGAGGGGTCAAGGTGTGGCAGATTCTGGAAGTGGTTCTTTGGGAGCTGCTGGGCACGCCGGCGCGCCGGGCGGCCGATTCCGCGCTGGGTTTCAATCTGCTGCAGCCGGAATGACGTTTTTATGAGTGCAGATACAGCTTCCAGAAATAAGGAGAAGAACGAACGTGAAATTTGATGACGATCTTTATGTTTACGAATGGACGGAGTATTTCGACAACAACTGCAACAGCTATTACATCGGAGGATCTGTCCAGGCCCTGGTGGATCCGGGGCTGGCCAAATATTTCCCCCGCCTCCTCGGCGAGATGGAAAAGGACGGAATTCAGCGGCAGGACATCCGCACGATCATCAATACGCATGCCCATGCCGATCACATCGAAGGAAGTTCGCTGTTCAACGGCTCCGGGATTCAGATCGCCCTGTCCGAAAAAGATCTGGCCTTTTACAAAGGGCCCGAAAACGCCATGTTATGCCGCATGTTCGGCCTGGCGGTTCCTCCCATCGAGATCAACCTTCTGCTGAATGAGGGCGAATTGATTCTCGGGGATGAAACCTTCCAGGTCCTGCTTGTCCCGGGCCACTCCCCCGGCTCAATCGCACTGTACTGGCCGCGTACCGGCGCCCTCTTTTCCGGGGACGTGATCTTCGATCAGAATGTGGGGAGGACCGATTTCCCGGGCGGTAACGGCAGTCTCCTGAAGCAGAGCATCACGCGCCTCTCCGAATTGAATGCCGAATTTCTGTTTCCCGGACACATGGGAATGGTGATCGGCCGGGAGCGGGTCAAAAATAACTTTGAAATCGTGACCCGGCATGTTTTCCCCTACATCTAGGCTTCCTCAGGGAAGATAGCGGATGGTATCGCCGGATCGGATTTCTTGAATCAGCCCTTCGCTTTTCAATTCCAGCAGGTGAACGCAGGTTTCGTGAAGCGCCAGATACTGGTCGAATTCCGGAAGGTTGCCGCCGAAAAGGTCCAGGGAGACTTTCCGCCCCGTGTCAAATCCTTGGCGAACCGCTTCCAGGATGAGTTGCTTGCGCTCCTCGTGATGCGCCTCAATTTCCCGGATGCGGGAGCACAGATCGGGAATCATGTGGCCGTGCGAAGGAAACGTGCGATCAGCCGCTAATTTTTTGACTCGCCTCAGAGATTCGAGAAAGCTTTCCAGGGGATGCCACTCGGGGTGAAAGAGGTCGATGCTGAGGTTGGGAGTTATGACCGGCAGAACATGGTCTCCGGAAAGGAGCAGCGCCTCGCGGGGAAAGAAAAAGCAGACCTGCCCCCTCGTGTGACCGGCGGCGGGGATGACCTGAAAGGCGCGATGGCCCGCCGTATGCCAGGAATAAGGGAGGAGGGGTTCATCGGCCTCGATGAGAGAAGTAACCCCCGTGAAATACAGATGAAGCTCCTGCAGGGAATCGATGAGTTCCTCCGGGAAGCCCTGCTCCCGGCAGAAAATCCGAAGGCGGCGAAACAGCTCTCCCGTCCGGTTCTGATTCCGGAGGGCCTCGGAGTCGGCCTCGGAAAGATAAACCCGGGCGCCGCTGATTTCCTTCAATCGGCCGGCCAGGCCGCAATGATCGGCATGGTAATGGGTCAGAAAGATCCGGTCGATGTCGGACACGGACCTTCCGACCTGCTGCAGCGCACGTTCCAGCGCTGAAAACCCCTCCGGAATATCCATGTCCGTATCAAACAGCGTGACCTGCCTTTCCGAAACCAGGGCAAACGACATGATATGATTCAAGCGGAAGGGCATGGGAAGGGATATTCTGTAAAATCCCCCGGCGATTTCTTCGATCAAGAATCCGAAAACCTCCATGGCTCATTGATAAGAACTGTCCGTCCTATAATTGAGGAGCGGGTCAAATGGCAACAGGTTTTTCCCCGCTGGGCTCCGAACCCCCTTTTATTTCTCTTGATTTTCTCCTGGAATACGGTCATTATTGCTGTAATTTCAATATAATCTCCAGGTATCGCTATGTTTGGAAACCGAATCACCCTGTTCCGGCTACTGGGGTTTGAAGTGCGGATTGATGCCAGTTGGGTTATCCTGGCCCTGCTGGTCACCTGGTCTCTGGCAAAGGGCATTTTCCCCGGCTCCTACAAGGGGGTGTCCGAGAGCGCCTATTGGGCCATGGGGGCCCTGGGAGCCCTGGGGCTGTTTTTTTCCATCATTTTTCACGAACTCTGTCATTCCCTGGTGGCCACCCGTTATGGAATCCCCGTAAAGGGAATCACTCTGTTCATCTTCGGGGGCGTCGCGGAAATGGACGATGAGCCTCCCAGTGCCAGGGCCGAGTTTTTCATGGCCATTGCAGGGCCACTGTCCAGTTTCTTCCTGGGCCTGGCCTTTCACGGGATCTCCTATGCGGGCAGGCAGCTGGGGTGGCCGGGAACGATTCCAGCGGTCACGTCCTACCTGGGCTTTATCAATCTGCTCCTGGCCTCATTCAACTTGATTCCCGCGTTTCCCCTGGACGGCGGCCGGGTCCTCCGTTCGCTCCTCTGGGGATGGAAGGGAAATCTTCGCTGGGCGACGCGCATTTCTTCCGGATTCGGTTCCGCCTTTGGCGTTGTGCTGATGCTCCTTGGAATCTTCAGCATCTTCCGCGGCAATTTTATCGGGGGGCTGTGGTGGCTGATGATTGGTTTTTTCCTGCGCAATGCGGCCCAGATGTCTTATTCCCAGCTTCTAGCCCGCAAGGTCCTGGAAGGGGAAAAGGTGCGCCGCTTCATGGTGACGGAGCCCGTGACGGTGTCCCGGACTCTGACCCTCGACGAGTTTGTCAATGACTATGTTTACCGGTATCATTACAAGTTGTTTCCCGTGGTTTCCTACGGCCGCCTTGCCGGGTGCATCACCGTCCGTCAGGCGGCGGAGATTCCCCGGGAGAATTGGAAAGAGCACACGGTGGGCGAAATCGCCGCACCGTGCACCCCGGACATCACCATTGGACCGGATGAAGACGCTGTCCGCGCCCTGGCGATCATGAGCCGGACGGGAAACAGCCGCCTGCTGGTGGTCGAGGGTGAGCGCCTGCTGGGAATTCTCACCCTCAAGGACATGCTGCAGTTTCTGTCTCTTAAACTGGAGCTTCGTGACTGGAAGGCATAGGGATCGCCGCCTCTGCTGCCCGGCAGTAAGGGAAAATCCACAGGAGGAATAACTATTTATTCAGGAGGAGGATTACATGGATACGAAGGAATTGATCGACATGCTGAATCGTGATTTTGCAGATGAACACGCCGCCATCATCCGCTACCTGGTCCATGCGTACCAGGAGGGGGAGGACACCCCGATGGGAGCGGGCCTGCTTTCCCGCTCCAGGGAGGAGATGTGGCACATGCACTGGCTGGGTATGATCATCGGCCGGCTGGGCGGCGAACCGGATTTCACGCCGGGGCCCTATCCCTTTGATCCCACGAGCCGGGCGACGATGCTCAAATCCTACATCGAGTATGAAGAAAAGCTGATTCCCCATTACCACGGCGAAGCGGAGAAGGTGGATGATCCCCACATACGCAGGGTGCTTCACCGGGAGGCCTGGGAATCGGCGATCCATGCCAGGCGTTTTCAGCGGATGCTGGACAAGCTCAGCCCGGAAGATGCCGGGGGGCTTCCCCAGGGCGACCATGAGCTTCCCCCCGCTTTTCTGGAGATGCTCCAGCAAGAGCTGATCGGCAAATACAACGAAATGCTCCGGCATCTCCGCCTGTCCTGGCTCTCCCAGAGGGATGGCGCTAAGGGCTGGGCGTTGATGGATCAGTCCATGGAAAAGATGAAGCAGCTGGCCCTTTTCGCGGAGGCCGTTGCCGAAGACGGAGCGGTGCCGCGTCTGATTCCCGAGAGCATGGACGCGGGGCAGGCGGTGGAGCAGGCTCTTCGAAAGGCCCTGGGAGATGTCCGGGAGGCTCTGGGGCGGCACACTCGACTGCAGGAGGATGGGGAGTTTAAAAAACATTCCGGCTTGGTGATGAAGATGGATCTTACGGTCCAGCAGGAGTCCCATCAGGCTGAAGAAATAGAAGACTGGCTGAAATAAGGCGGTTCCAATTTCCTCCCTGAAGGCGATTCAGAGACTGCCCGCTGGGCGGTCCGCTTTCAGGGAGGTGTTCCTCTTTCTTACCGTCGAACATCATTCCTTGATCCGCTTTTCCCCTCTTATCGCTTTTCTTTCCCGTGCTCGGTGATGACAAAGCATTCACCTTTCTGGTCGATGATGCGGCAGAGAACCATTTCATGCAGGCTGTTCTTTACATGAAAGAGGGGTTGCCCAAGCTGCTGAGAGATTTCTTCCGGCGTCAAGGGCTTATCAAGTAGATAGAGAAGTGACCTGGCCCTGGCCGTGACGGAGCCGTCGGGATTAACGCTTTTCATTCTTCCACCTCCTTGTCTGTCCATGTTTTCGTCGAGACCGTGACGTTCATCTGTCGAGGTTTTAATAAAAAGCAAATGCCGGGGAACGCGATGGATTCTTTTTTGCTTGTTGAAATTTGCAGCCGGAATTAAAAGGACGAAAGGTCTTCTTCCTTCCGGCGAACGGATTTTTTTCTTAGAGAGGGATCGGCGATCCAGCATCCGGTGCGAAGTCTTGAAGGAGAGGAGCCAGGGGTGACGGGGGAGGAGCATGGCGTTTCAGCGGAGGAGCATTTGTTTCCGAAAAACAGCCGTCGATCGAAGCGGGCGTCAAGGATCGTCGGGAAGAGCGTTCAACTAATTGTAGATTACTATAATTTTTTTTAAATGCAAGCAAAAAAAGAACGGCCGGTTTCACCCGGCAAATGAAAACGCCGTGATGTCGGAATGTTGGAAGGCGTTTGCCGATTGATCCGTCCCGCCTTTTTGCGGCTGCAGGCGCGGCAAGGTTGCAGATTCCCGACGTTGTCGAGGAGAACATCGGGAAGAGGAGAATCATCCTCACGGCTCGAAACGGAATGCGCTTCCGCGGATTCTCAAAGTCAAGCCGCTATCGAATCTTTTACGCTCGTCTTCAACAGAAAAGATTCTGCAAGGGAGAGATATGCCAATCAGTGTGATCTTTGCAGCGGTTCTGATCCTGCTTCTTCTGGCGTTTTTCCTTCTGAAGGGGAAAGAGAAGAAAAAACCCTGCCTGGCCGTCATCAAATCGCCGACAAAGTCTTTCCCGGAAATGGACAGAACGGTCATTTCTTCTCCGGCTCTGCCTCCGCTGCAGCCCGACGGAGAGGAGACACTTCCGCCGGGAGAGGGGTTTTCAACCCTGAACTGGGTGATCAAAAACAATATCCAGGCCGCCATGGAGGATATTTACGCGGATCACTACATCAATCCCTATCCGTTTATGCCGCCAGTGGAATATCGGAATGTCTCACCGGAAACGGTCCACATCATCCAGGATCAACTTTTTCAACTGAAAAATTTCCGTTCTGTCCACGACGAACTTCAACATATCTTAAACAACCCGGACATTCAGATATCCCATATCTCAAAAATGGTGACCTCTGATCCGGTTTTGACGGCAAAAATCCTGAAAGTAGCAAACTCTCCCTATTTTGGGATGCCCAAGAAGCTTGATTCGATCAATCATGCCCTGTTGATTCTCGGCATTGTCAACGTCAAGAATATTCTCTATCGCGAAGGTCTGCTCCGGCTTTTCCTGACTGCGAATCCCGAAAAGGATGCGGTGATGGAAAAGATCTGGCTGCATGCCACGCTGACATCCATATGCGCGGCCCACCTCCACTCTCTTTTCAGCGGCTTGAATCAAGGGAGTCTTCTGACCATGGGATTGCTTCATGATATCGGAAAGATGATTCTGCTGATGATGCCGACATCCGAGGGCGCCACGGTATCGGAAGAGCATGTGGACTCCTTGAGCCTTGAGCAGGAAGACCGGCTTTTTGGAGTCAACCATGCCGTCATTGCCGGGATTGCTCTTTCCGAATGGGGGTTTTCCGATCTCATGGTGAACGCCGTGGTCAATCACCATGTGCTTTCCTATCGAGACCGTGCATCCCTGTCTGTGGCGCGGGATCAATTTCCTTATCTTTTCGTACTGTTCATGTCGGATCAATTGGCAAAGGGGATTGCCGGCGACGAACATCTCAAGGCTGATGTTCTCCATCCCAGCTATCGCCAAATCATAGAACGAAGCCGATTGCAGGCGCTTTTACAGGAGGCTGCTTTCCTGTCCCAGATACGGGAGGCGGACGCCCTCTCCCTCCGTCCCCCGGCTGGAATGATTCACGCTCAGACCGTCTCCTCCGGGAAAACCATTTTCAAGCAGAACGGAGGCGCTCCTGCCGCCGGTGATACCGGGGCGTGCGGAAACGACGGAGACGCCACGGTGATCATGGATTCCGCAAAGTCAAAACTCACCATCGGACGCTATGAAATCCTTGCGGTTATCGGGCAGGGCGCCATGGGAACGGTTTATCTGGGGAGGGATCCCCTGATTCAGAGGACCGTGGCGATCAAGACTCTGCGTTGCGCCGACGGGGACGACATCGCCCTGTCCAGGCTCCGTTTCTTCCGGGAAGCGGAGGCGGCCGGCAACCTCTCCCATCCGAACATCGTAACGATATACGATGTGGGTGAAGGCCGGGGGATGGCTTACATCGCCATGGAGTACCTGGAGGGCTGCGATCTGAGCAAGTACTGCGCGAAAGAAAACCTGCTCTCTCAAGCGGAGGCGGCCAGAATTTCCAGGGATGTGGCCCTTGCCCTGGATTATGCCCATGAACGGGGCGTTGTTCACCGGGACATCAAGCCGGCCAACATCCGGATATCCTCGGCAGGCCATGTGACCGTGACGGATTTCGGCATTGCCCGGGTGGCTGATCTGTCAGGCACCCGCGCCGGCACGATCGTGGGTACGCCCAATTACATGTCCCCGGAACAGGTCAACGGGGAAACGGTGGACGGGAGAGCCGATCTTTACTCCCTGGGGGTGGTCCTCTATGAGCTTTTGACTGGAAGCAAACCTTTCCAGGGCGACGTTCTCGCCGCCGTCATGAACAACATCGTCAACCGTTCCCCGGCCCCCGTCCTGGAAAGAAATCCCATCGTTTCAACAGAATTGGCAGCCATTGTAGAAAAAGCGATGAGCAAAAAGCGGGAAGAGCGGTATCAGTCCGGGCGGGAAATGGCGGCCGGTCTGGAGGGTCTGATAAGCTCCTGAAGAGCCGGAACAAGCCGCATCGCTTCCGGGTTCACTTCACCGCGGGATCGTCCGTTTTTTCCGGCACAAGATTCAGGCAGAGGGCGGCATAGATCCGGGCCGCTGCCAGTACTTCCCGGAAGGGCACTTGTTCTTCCGATGTATGTGCGGTTTCCAGGGAGCCCGGTCCGAGAAGAATGGGCTTGGTCCCCGCCGCATAGAAGAGGTTGCCGTCGGAATGTGAACGGAAGGCGTCCTGGCGGAAGGGGATGTTCAGATCCGCATAAATCTCTTTTAAAAGGGAGGCCATGGAATTGTCGGCTCCGAGATCGTATCCCCCATAGGAGACGTCAAAGCTTATCTCCACGTCCAGGTCAGGGATGTAGCGATGCGCTCCCTCAATGCCCCGGCGGATGGCCTCCTGAATGATCATGGGCTCCCTGTCCGGGGGAAGGTGCAGATCGATCCAGGTTTCACAACGGTCAGGAACGACAAAGCCCGCCGGGGAAGAATTCATTTCCCGGATCGAATAGACGACATCCGACTTGTCACGGTCGAACAGGGTGTTTTTACCCAGATGCAGCAGAAGCCGCAGCATGGATTCCACGGCATTGTGGCCCAGCTCCGGCAGGGACGAATGGCTTCGCCGGCCCCGGGTGATGAAATTCGCCTCCAGGTAGCCGTAATGGGAAAAACAGGCCGACAGCCCCGTGGGTTCACCGATGACGGCCCAGGGAGGGCGGCACCTGTCCAGAAAAGCAGCGCTGCCGTCGCCGTTTTCTTCTTCTCCGACGACAAGCAGCAGGCCCACCGGCGGCCGTTCGTCAACCTGCAGGGTCTCCGCAAGGGCCAGCCAGGCCTCCACCATGGCTGCGCATCCCCCTTTCATATCGGCACTGCCCAGTCCGTACAGGACGCCTTTTTCCTCACGCGTTCCCAACGCCTCCAGATCCCAGGAGGCGACGGTGTCCACATGACCGACCAGGTAGAGAAACGGTTCGCCCGGCCCCATGGCAGCGCTGAGGTTGTAACGGTCTTCCTCAACCTCCTGATGCTCCACGGCGATGCCGGCCCCCCTCAGGAGCTTTTCCAGGTAGGCCGTGATATCCGCTTCCTTGCCGGATGGGGAGTAGATGTCGAGAAGATCCAGAAGCGTTTCATGCAGCCTTTCCGGCTGAATGGCTTTTTCCAACAGCTTCGGGTCACGGGTCATGATTAAGCCTTTTTCCTGACCGATTTTCTCTTGGCCCTGCGGGACAGGTTGAGGGAGAGAAAGAGGTGTTCCTGGCGATCCTTGAACCCCATCTTATCGAAGAATGAAAGAGCCGGCTGATTGTCGGCCGAGGTGTCGATGATGAGCATCCTGACCCCCCGTTCTCTCATCCGCCGTTTGACCTCAGAAAAAAGCCGGCTGCCGACCTGCCTCTTCTGGGCTTCCTCCCGTACTCCCAGCCAGACGAGGTAACCGTATTTCCATGGGGAGTTGTGCTTTTCCACAGTCGTTCCCAAGGCGAAGCCAAGAATCTTGTTACCCGCCTCCGCTACGAGGCAGAGCTCGCTGTCGGAATTGAAGAGGGTGGTGATTTCATACTCGTCCCAGGTGCGGTAGAGGTTTTGAGAGTACTCGGCGGTAAAAATCTCCTCGCCGATGTGGAAGACCTCGGCAAGATCGTCGATCATCAATTCCCGAATGCGCAACTTTTCTTCTTCGATCGGCGGATCCTGTTCCATACTATGCCCTCGTTTTGTTCGCGCCAAACCGGATATTCTCGAGGCGTCAAATCAGGCCATGATGTCGATATGGATGCCGACGGGAAATCCCTGAACGCCTTCCGGACGGTATGCCCGGATCATGTTCTGCAGTGACGAGGAAAAAATCCGATGGCCGGGCGTATTCGAATACCGGGAGGAGGCGCTCTCCGCGCGTCCGATGTCGTGAAGATCCTGACCCAGCTGCAAAACGGCCTTCTGCGCTTCAGTAATATTGCTTTCCCCGAGGGCGCGGCCGATGGCATCATAATCCCCGGTCAGTTTCAGGCTGACCCTGTCAAAAACGGCCGGCGCTGTCAGAGAGAGATTTTTATAGGCCAGCCTGGCTTTTTCCAGATGACCGTCATGGACGGATTGCACGAGTTCATGCAATCCGCTCCGCACCTGGCCGAAGCCGGAAGAGGTGTCCTTTGCCTGGTACGCATCGGTGTTGAAAGTTATTAGGGACAAGGGCACGGCACGAATTTCCCTTTAAAATCGTTTCATTGTAATAATGGAGAACGCTATCCGTCCGTGATTTCAGATCCATGGACGTCAATTGGTCTCAACTGCGGGATGATTCTATCATTTTTAGAAGAGAAAGATAAGGTGAAATTTTAATATTCCTGAATTTATTTAGCAACTTGTCCCGTTTTAATTGGCCGCCGGCGCGGTACGGCACAAAATGACTTGTTTTCAAAGGCCTTCAAGAGTGTGCAGCAGGAAATTCCGTCCGTTTATGCGGTGCAGGTCCCGGCCTTCCGGGTGGAAAACCTCCCCGCGGAAGGGGAACCGTCCGGATCGGCGAATTGCTCCCTCGGATCATGGCCGTTCCCCGTGGCCTTGTTGTTTCTCAGGGCAATTGACCGTGAACTGCCCGACGTGCTCAGGAGGGGGATGTATTTCGGAGGCCATCCTGAAAGAAGCCCTTTTCTCCTTGGTCAAGGCTTCATGAGCAGGAGGCTCAACGCCATGACCATCATGCCTGCGACGAGGCCATACAGGCTGTCATGGCCTTTCCCGTAGGCCCTGCTTGTCGGGAGCAGCTCATCGAGGCTGATGTACACCATGATGCCGGCCACGACTCCAAAGGAGATTCCAAGAACCTGGGATGGGATCGCCCCGGAACTGTCTGCCAGAAAGAACCGCATCGCGACATATGCGGTGAGGGCGCCGAGCGGTTCGGCTAATCCGCTGAGAACCGAATACAGGAAGGCTCTCCTGCGGTCACCTGTGGCATAGAAGATCGGTACGGACACGCTGATCCCCTCCGGGATGTTGTGCAGCGCAATCGCTGCCGCAATGGCCACGCCCAGCCCCGGGTTCTGCAGGGCGGCCATGAAGGTGGCCAGCCCCTCGGGAAAATTGTGTATCCCGATCACCAGCGCTAAAAAAAGCCCCGTCCGCATGAGCTTTCGAGAATGGGCACTGTCATTCTGGAGCCCCTTTTCCGACGGGTTCATTTTTATGGAGGACTCGGAGTCCGGGATCGGAGCCGACGCGTCATGGAGCGGCATGATCTCCGCTTCAGAGTGGGTCTCATGGGGGTTTTCGGCGGATGGGATGAGGTTGTCCACCAGGCCGATCAGCAGCATCCCCCCGAAAAAGGAGGCGGCATTGATCCAGGGCCCCAAGTCGTCCCCATAATGGTCGGTGAGGGATTCCAATCCCTTGAAGAAGATCTCTACAAACGCCAGGTAAAGCATCACGCCGGCAGAGAAACCGGTTGATACCGACAGGAACCTGTAGTCAGCCCTCCGCGCCTTGAAAGCGATGATGCTGCCGATCGCCGTAGCCATGCCTGCAAAAAGGGTCAGCCCGAAGGCGAGCCATAAATTTTCCATGGTATTCTAATCTACAGGAGTCTCACGTTCCAGCGGTCAACCGATTGTCGGCCTCTGAAAATCGGAGTCATGTTTTTATGCTCTTATGAACATCCCATCATCCTCCTTCTAAACCATCCCTGTGCAAAATTCAAAAGGTATTCCTCACGAAGGGACATCGCATCTCCCCGCCCGGTACGGGACGGCATGGCGGAAAGGGGGTTTCGTAATGACTTTACTTTGTTCCTGTAAGAAGCTATGAACATCGGGAACAGAATGCACATCAAGAAATAAAGGAAGAAAGACCATGTCAACGATCCGAAAGCACACCATGGGACTGATCCTGGCGGTGATATCCTGCCTGATGATCACATCGGGTGCATGGGCCGCTGTTAAGGGGGAGGGCGACCAGGCCGGCAAGGCGGTGCCACAGGCGGAAGAATCCTTCGACGATCCCCTGGGGCGGAGCACACCCCAGGGAACGGTCGTCGGTTTCCTGAGGGCGGTGGAGAGGGAGGACTATGAACGGGCCATTGAATATCTCGACACGAGGCAGAGGGGGAAGAACGCCCGTCAACTTGCCCTCGAACTTCAGCGGGTTCTCGATGAGAGGGGCTCCGCATCCAGGGCCAGGTTGAGCACGAAACCCGAAGGGGATCTGGATGACGGATTGCCCGCTCAAAAAGAGGTGGTGGCGTCTGTCAAAACAAAAAGGGGGCAATATAAAATCCTTCTTGAGCGCCTTCAAAAGGATGACAGCCCCAAGGTCTGGCTGTTTTCCTCGGAAACGCTCCGATCCGTGCCGCAGATCTATGAGGAAATCGAAGCCCCCTGGTTGGAGGGGCGCCTGCCCGCAGCGCTGACGGAAAACCGCCTGGCCGGTCTTCCCCTGTATCGGTGGATCCTGCCTCTGCTGATGCTCCTTGCCGCCGTTTTCTGCGGCTGGATTCTCACGGTGTTATGTTACGCTTTGCTGCAGAAGTCCATTCGCCACCGTGTTGACGAACTGGGACTGATAACACTCAGGCGGATCAGAAAGCCCCTGGTTGTTCTTTTTTCGGCGGGGGTAATCTATCTTTTTTCCTTAGGCAGTTTCTGGCTGCTGGACCGGCTCTTCTGGACGTTTCTCTCCTCGACCATGGCTCTTGCCGGCCTGACCTGGATCTGCATCCAACTGGTTGATGTTGCGGCGGAAATCCTGGAGAAGCGCAGGCCGGAGGCCGCCAGTGCCGTCATCCGCCTTTCAGCGACGCTTCTCAAGGCGCTTGCCGTCATCACGGCGCTTGTGGTCAGCTTCCACTACTTCGCCGGCATCAATCTCACAGCCGTGGTGGCCGGTCTCGGCATCGGCGGCATCGCCGTGGCCTTTGCCGCCCAGAAGACCATCGAGAATTTCTTCGGGGGAGTCTTCCTTGTCTGGGACAAGCCCATCCGCCTTGGCGATTTCTGTAAGGCCGGCGAGTACATGGGCACCGTCGAGCATATCGGCCTCCGCTCCACTCAGATCCGGACTCTGAACCGCACGGTCACCTTTGTTCCAAACGGCCAGCTTTCATCCATCGCTGTCGAGAACTTCACTCTGCGTGACCGCTTTCTCCTCCGCCATACGTTGAACCTTCGCTACGAGACGACGGCGGATCAGCTCCGCTTCATCCTGGCAGGCCTGCGTGAACTTCTGTACCGGCATCCCCGGGTGGATTCGGCAACGGTTCGCGTTCGTTTCATCGGCTTCGGACAGTCGTCTCTCGATGTGGAGATGTTCGCCTATGTCCTTGAAACAGAGCATGGGTCCTATCTGGCCGTTCAGGAGGATCTGCTGCTGCGGGTCATGGATCTTGTCGAGTCGGCCGGCAGCGGCTTCGCCTTCCCGTCCCGGACCCTTTACATGACCCGGGACGGTGGATTGGATGCAAAAAGGAAGGGTGAAGCATCCGAGACCGTTCAGCGCTGGCGGACCCGGAGCGAGCTGCCTTTCCCCGAGCATGCGCCCGGGAAGGTTGCACAGCTCGACGGTACACTGGACTATCCCCCGGACGGTTCGGTTCTGAGCGAAAAGAAGGAAGAAGATTGAGGACGGAGGCTTATCAGAGGGGGCTTCCGCCGTTGAGCCTTTCATAAATCCTGAGGTACTGGGTGATCATTGTCTGAAGGCTGTATTTCTCCCGGGCTTCCCGCATGATCCGCCGGATCTGGTCTTCACGGACGGCGAGGGGGTTCTTGTGAAAGTTCAGGCTTCTTTCCAGGCCGTACCACAGTCCGCCCGGGTCGTAATTCTTGAAAAGAAAACCGTTGCCTTCATCCTGGGGAGCACCGTCCATTTTTAACCTCAATTCCGTGATCTTGTCGTGGTAACCGCCTGTATCCCGGTTGGTGGCCGTTGCACCGAAGAGATTTCCCACCTGGTCAATCTGGCCGCAGGGCTCGTAGAGGGACGCTCCGAAGACATCGCTTGCGGCGGCATATCCGAGCATCGACAGGGCTTCATCGAAGGGATAATAGGCGATGCGCCCCTGGGAGGCGCAGGCGATGCGCCCCATAATCTCCATGTGGGTGCGGTCGCCTCCGATTCCATCCCCCACGACGGCGATCTGGGCTTCCGGATGGGCTGAAACGAAGGACTGGGCGATTGCCTCGAGGAGTTCGATGCCCTTCTGAAGCGGATCCAGTCGGGAAGGCCAGAAGAAGAGAATGGCCTCAGGGTTGACGTCCAATCCGGTTTTTTCCTGGAACACCACCAGGTTTTCGCGCTTGGCCTTCATGATGGAGTCGTCGAGGCCGTATTTCCGGACCAGGAACGGGCAGTTTTCCGGGTACATGACGGAGGCCGGGGCATTCAGGATCGCCTGGGCGGCGTTGCCGAAATATTTCACTTTGACTTCGTCCCGGACACTGGTCGGAACGATGGGCCGATCAAGAAAATAGTCCTCCACGACCTCGCGGAGAAAATGCTCTCCCACGAAATTGATCAGAGTCGCATTTTTGATGGCCGTGGCCTGGCAGTCGATGCAGGTTTTCCCATAGGATTCCGAGTAGTAGAGATGATCCGAAATGCGGTTCAGATTGATCCCGGACATCAGCTCCAGCGGAAGATTCTCCGTAAATACGTTGTGCACGGTATGCAGAACGGGCACGTCGGCGGATTTGGCATAGGCGGTTATGGCGCCACCCGCCATCCAGTCGTGGCTGTGGATGATGATCCGCCCCCCGTGCTTTGCCCGGACGGTCTTGATGACGTTGTTGACGATCTGCCGCTGGAATTCGGCAGCGGTTGAAAGGACATCGCCGGAATAGGCGCTGAGATTATCGGCAAAAATGGCGGAACTGATGAGATGGATGTTTTCGGGATCGATCTTATAGCGAAGTTCCCGCCACTGATGCTCCGTCATATGGGACTCCAGTTGGAACCGTTTCTTCAGATTCAGGGTGGCCAGGTGAACTTCGATGCCTCTGTCCAGAAGCCCCTCGCACAAGGCGGAGACCACGTCGCCCTGACCGCCGCTTTTTCCGGAGATGTATTTGGCCAGCAGCCCCATGTCGCTGGGAAGCCTTCCCGTTTCCGGCGTGATGAGAAGAATGGGTGTTTTATCCGCCTTCTTGAGGATCTCAAAACGGGTGATGGAGCCCTCCAGAACGCAGATCTTCCGCGTCAGGATCTCCGTGGCCCGGATCGTGGAATTTTCATAGGGATTGTCATAGCGGCGAAGGATCTGTTCCGCATCGACCCGGTCGTTGAGGAAGTAAATGTGATCCGATGCCGTCAGGGTGCGCCAGCGGGTCAACAGATCGCCGCCGGCCCGGCGCGCCACTCCTTCCATTCCTTCCAGATTTTTAAAGAGGTCATATTGCGTCGAGCTTTCCAGCCAGCCGAAGGTCATCCTGACGGCATCCAGCCATGAGGAGGCCGATGCACTCCGGGGGGCCAGGGTTGGACAGTGCGCGTCTTTATAGTGGGCAGCGGCCTGGCAAGGCGTTTCGACCCTGATTTCGGGATGCCTCTCCAGCGCGGCGGGAAGTCCGCGCCAGAATTCGAAGATCCCCTTGTCTTCGTGGATGTGGCCGCCGATGTGTTCCAGGTCATAGCCCAGCAGGACCACTTCGCCGTCCGCTCGGGCAATCGAGGCGGCATAGTCTTCCGGCGTCAGCGGGTGGTCGGAAAAGCGGAAGGCGATATCGTTGCTGAGAGACCGGTTCCTGGGAATCACGATCAGCTTGGATCCTCCGGCGTGAAAGATCCTGTTGGGGGCCATGGCGCCGGTTTCATGATCCGTTCGCAGATGCTGCCTCGGTTCGCACAGGATGGCGAGATAACCCATATCGGCGACGATGTCGGCTGTGGAAGCGTTGAAGATCAGTTCGGTATCCCTGAAGGAAAGGGGATAGACGCCAAAAAGCCTTCTCATGCTTTCCCGGTGCAGAGCGACCTGGTCCCGGAATTCCTGCTTATGCGGGTCGGCAAAGAGGCAGGTCAGGGAATGGTAATAGGTTTCATCAAGGAATTCGACTTGATGGTTCTTTTTCCCGACATCGAGAAGATTCCGCAGGGCATTGATCACCTCCGGATCATAACTCTGGGCCTGCTCCAGAAATGTTCCCGAGATGCTCAGGGCGATCCTGAAGCCGGGATGCTGCGGGATCAGATCGGCAAACATCCGGAGCGACGGGAGATAGGACCGTTGGGAAGCTTTCAGAAAGACTTCCCTGTTTTCCTCGTCCCAAAGAAATTTGTCCCTGTCAGGATGAAGACGGAACGGTTGATGCAGTTGAAAATAAAAAATGACAGATGGCATGGTTTTCATCAGCGCGGGTCCGCCGGACCTTCATGAGCTTGGTGCTGTTTGACGACCAGCTCACTGCGATCGGCAAGATATTGAGATTCAGGTGCTTTGTCATTTCAGGAAACTTTACGGTACGTTGACTGTTTTGCCCCACACGGGAAGATCCAGCAGTCTAGGATCTTTCTGAAATATTATCAAGCAAAAGAAAAGTGCCCCTGCTTTTTCCATTGAAGTATCATGTGGAAAAGCCCGAATGGGTTCTCTGCAGCCACGATGCCGGCTGGAGAGGACATCACCATAAAGGGCACGGTTATTGATGGGTTCATGCAGTTTCAGAATGTTACATTACCATAGAGGAGGATGAAACATGAAAAAAAGACGATTTCTCACAATCGGAGGATGCTGCGCTCTGGCACTGCTGATTGCGCTGCCTGCCATCGGCGCCGGGCCGACAGGCGCAAAGGCGATTTTCGACAGCGGCGAGGGGCCTTCCGTCTCCATGTCTTCCACGCCCGCCAAGAGCACGCCCGTCCGGAGCGTTGCAAAAAAGACCGTAAAGCAGGCCGCGCCGTCAAGGGAACGTTACACCGGCATCTCCTATCAGCTGATGCTGCTCTCTGATGACGGTCAAATGACATCGGTGACGAAAGCCCGTACATTCCGCTCCGGGGAGCGGATCAAGATGCTGGTAAGGACCAACAGGCCGGGTTATATGACCATCCTCAACATCGGGTCATCCGGTAATACGAACATTCTCTTCAATGAATATGTCGAGGCGTTCACCATGCATGAGATCCCCAAAGCAACGACCTTCAGGTTCGTCGGGAGGCCGGGAACGGAAACCCTGATGATCATGCTTTCCGACAACCCCAGCCCCATCGTGGGCGGCCAGCAGGGTGCCGTGACCGCCGGCGGCCCTTCTCCGTCGTCCTCGTCCCCTTCGTATTCTTCGCCTGATCCGGGCATGAGCACGGCGTCCACCGGTGTTGCGGATCTGCCGCCACCTCCGCCGATCGAAATTGCATCAAATATGGAAGGAGCGAAGAGCCTGCGGGGAGCCAAGGATATTGTGGTCGAAGACAACATGCAGACGACTTATGCTGTCATCTCGCCGAAAACGGGGTGGAAACCCGCCGGCAGAGGGGCCAAAGACATCATCCTTGAATCGGAAGGCGGAAAGAATTTCGGCGTTGTCCCGGCGTCCGCCATGTCCGAGGGCGGGATACTGACCATGCAGGTTAAGCTGCGCCACCACTGAGAGGGATGAAAGCCGTGAAGATGAAACATTTCCGCCGACTGATTCCTGTTCTGTTAGTGGTCTTTCTTTTCTCAGCCTGTGCGCCGCTGCCGCCGCCCGGTACGCCCCTTACACCGGAAGAGCGGGCATCGGCACAGCGCCGGTGCATTGCCACCTATACCGCGGTAGGCGCAATCGGAGGGGCGCTTGGAGGCGCCTTTATTGGGGCCGTGTCCGGCAAGGGGAAGGGGGCACTCATCGGTGCCGCGGCGGGTGCCGCCGTGGGCGGCGCCCTGGCCTTCGCCATCGCCTGGGGGCGATGCCTCGCGGCCTATTCGGATCTGACGAGCTATCCCGTCGCCGGGGGGGCGGAGACGGCGAAGCGGACAGGATACGATACCTCGCAGGGTGAAGTCATTAAAATAGAGAATTATGTCCTCAATCCCTCCGGTGTGTCCCCGGGAGGAAAAGTGCAGATGAACGGCTCCTATTACGTCATGGCGCCGGAAGGCGAACGTGAGGTCAAAGTGACCGAAACCCGGGCCCTTGCTTTTTTTGATCCCGAAAAGAATGAGTGGAAGGATCTGGGCTCGGTGGATCAGGAGGTCACGTCCGCCATTGGAACGAGGCGTGCCGAAGGAAACTTTGACATCCCCGCCGATGCACCGGAGGGCCGTTACCGCATTACCCTCAAGGTGTCCGCATTCGGAAAGACCGATCAATTGACGCAGAATCTCACTGTTGAAAAGGGATTGGCCATGGGTCCGTCGGAGTCCGTTGAAGGGACCGTCAGTGGTGCAAAATCACTGGGTAAGGGCGACGTCAAGAAGAAAGCGAAAAAGAAAAAATAGATGGAGAGCAAAAGGAAGACCTTATGAGCATTTTGTGCAACATGAAAACCGCCCCCTGCAGTCGGAGCCGGGCGGGGAGCACGCATCACCCTTCGAAGGCGCGTTTGACCGCTTCCTTTCTGCTGTGCCTGGTCGTCGCGCTCATGGTGACCATTCCGGCGCGTTCCGCGGATACACCGGTTTTAAGCTCCCACATCGACCAGATCAATGAACTGCTTCTCCGTGGCGGCATCAGTGGCGGATTCGTTGAACTTGACCCCTTTGGGCGGGTGCAGCTGAAGGGTTCCTATGAAGATGAGATACAGGTGGACCGTGCCTTCTCCATCGCTCAGACCGTCGTCGGCATCCGGTGGGTTTCACCGGTGACGCCGGAACATATCAAGGTAAAGGAATGGGAGCGAAGACTCAGCAATCTCTTTTCCCGGGCCAATGTCCTGAAGCCCGCGGTCAGGGGTGACGCTCCTCCGGGGCCCGTCCGCAACCGCTACGCCTTGGTCGTCGGTGTCGGGGAGTTCATGAGCAACATCCCGAAACTGCATTTTGCCGTACATGACGCGAACACCTTTTACCGGTTTCTTGTCGATCCGAACCGGGGAGGATTCCCCCCCTCGAACGTGACCTTCCTGACGAATGCGAATGCCACAAGAAAGAATATCGCGGCGGCCCTCGATCGCATCAAGAGGATGGCCGGCCCCGATGATCTCGTCACGGTTTATATGAGCAGCCACGGTACGCCGCCGGAAAAATTCGGCGGTGTGTTCATCGTCACCTACGATACCGAAATCAAGCCCAGGGAGAGAGTGTGGCACACGTCCATCAGTGAAGGAATCCTGCGGGACTTTATCGACAATCTGCAGGCCAAGCGGCTGGTGATGATTCTGGACGCCTGCTACAGCAACGGCGCCTACAGCAAGGTGCCGGGCTTTCTTCCCCCAGGCGGCAAATCGCTGGGTGCCGACGATCATGAGGGCTATGGCCTTTCACCCCAATACGGAAGGCGACTGCTCGGCGCCAAGGATATCGTTCTTGACGATGAAGGTCCGAAAAGGAAGGCATCGGGAGGATCGAAATCCATGGGCGGCCAGGACGGATGGGGCAAGGTCCTTATCGGCGCCAGCGGGGCCGGTGAACAGTCCTGGGAGTCGGATCAGTTGAACAACAGCATCTTTACCTATTATTTTCTCGATGGGCTCAACAGGAACAACGGAGCGGTGCAGAACGCCTTTTACTACGCAAAGCCTCGTGTCACACAGCGGGTCAAGCAGGAAAAGGGAGGCGATATCGACCAGAATCCACAGGTTGTTGCGTCACAGAGCGAATGGAACATGCCGCTCGGGCAGAGACGGCGTTAATCAATTTAACCATTTCGAAGGAGGATATTTTTTATGCTCAGCAAGTTTCATTACAGCACGATGGTTTTCGCGGCAGCGGCCCTGTTTTGCGCATCGCTTTCTCTAACCGGATGTGAAAAGGCCCAGGATGGCAAGGAAAAAGCCGAAATGCCGAAACAGGAAGCACCCGCTCCCGCCCCGGCCGCTCCAGCGGCTCCGCAGCCTGCTCCGGTGGAACAGCAGGCCCCCGCAGCGTCTGCGGATGCGTCCATTGAGGTGAAGAGCCACATCAAGCAGGGGCTGAGTTATGTTTCAACGGCGAAGAACGCACAGAACAAAGCCCTTTTTGACGAAAACATAGGGAACGCCTTGAAGGAATTTTCTCTGGCCATAGAAAAGGCTCCGGACTATGCCGATGCCTACTCAAACCGCGGCGTCGCCTATATGCAGCAGCATAAATTCAACAAGGCCCTGGAAGATCTGAAAAAAGCCAAGGAACTCAAATCGGACAGCCCTTCCATCCGCTACAATCTGGCGTGCCTCTATTCGCTGAAGGGGGATGTGGACTTCGGACTGGATGAACTGGATGCGGCTCTTGCAAACGGATTCAGCGACTATGAATCCCTGCGCAAGGATCCGGACCTCAATAACCTGCGCAAACATCCGGAGTTCAAGAAGATACTGGAAGCTCATAAAGTGTTCATCGTCAAATAATCATGGATGAGTCATCAGGATAAAAACGGCCCTCCCCCGTGCTCGACGGAGGGGGGCTTTTTTTCGCACCGGTCAAAGGCGGCGGCAGTCCGCCGTATCGAAGAAAACAGAAGGGTTATCGATTCAGGAGGCGTTCATGAGTAACACTCGAAGGGGAAGATTCAACATTCTTTTGTCAGTCTGGATTGCTCTTGCAAGCCTGCTGTTATTGGGCGCGGCTTCCATAAGCCGGGCTGATGACCTTGGCGAGCATATTCTCATGTCGATCCTCAAGGGAGATAAACCGACGGATTCGGCCCTGCTGCTCATGACCCGGGATCTGAAGTGGTACGAACAGAACATGAGCCGCCTGCCAGAGGCCCTGCAGAGCCGCGTGCAGCAGATCCGTGTGAATGTTGCCGGAGAGTCCGCCCAGATGGCGGCCCGGTCGCTGGGCGAAGCCGAATCGGTTTTCGCGGCAACGGGAAGCTGGAAACCGGGACGGGACGCCGACATCCTCTATCTCGGCAAGAACGGCGACAACGCGGCATCCGCCATCGAGTCGAGTTTTGACACGGTGACGGGCAGGATTCTCAGAAACGCCGGGAATGATCCCATTCTCAGCAAGTATCCGGGGGAAGTTCCGAAAAAGCTCTCCGCGGGCACCCTGGCCGTCTGCACGACGGAGTTGCCCAATTACGGCTACCGCAACCTCCACGACGCCTACAAGAAGGCAAAGGATGCCCTGTCACGGGGAGACTCGAAGGATGACGTCGTCCGCATGTTCCGCGACGAAATCCGTAATGCCATGACCAACAACGTCAAGGCGCATTTCGCTGCGGCCTCCAATCCCGACTACTATGGCGGCGCGACGGGGCAGGAGTGGTTCCGGAAGACCTACCTGGACGATCCCGGCAGGACCCGCGTCTTTGCCCAGGATGCCAACGGCCAGTGGACGCTCCGGCAGGGTGGTATCCAGGCCCTGCCCGACGAAATCGTCGAGCGGATCGGCTTCGGAGGCCTGGGGGGCGGGCAGGTCAAATTCACCAAGATCGCCTCGGACTATTCCCTCTTCTTTGCCCATATGCACGGCGGCCCTTCGGACAACGCCAAATACGCCATGCGCGTCTGGAAGGACATGGGGCTCAACGCCATCCAGGATCTTACCGAAGAGGAATTGAAGGTCCTGGCGGCGGCCAAGGCGGTGAGCAACAACCCCTCGCGCGCCAATCAGATCCTGGCCGAACTGGGCATGGGCAATGTGGATGACTTCAACCGCGGCATCAGCAATATGCTTTTCCGCTGGACCGAGTCCCAGATGATGAAGGACATGGGACGGATCGTCGCCGAACTGGGTTCAAGCTCGGCCCGCTCCCTGGACGATATCGAGAAAATCATGCGCGAGGCCAAGGGCAGCATGGACCTCAACGAGATCGTGGCCGGACTCAACAAGCTGAAGACCGCGCCCAACGGCAAGGCCCTGCAGGAGCAGCTGCTGGAAAAACTGAAGACGAAATTCGGCGATACCGATGCCGGCAAGGCCGCACTGCGCTTTGTCCTGAAGAACCTGGGGCTGATGGATGAGGGTGGCGAACTCACCGGCCGGATTCTCAAGATGCTCGCGAAGATGGGGCGGGTGAACAAGGCCGACCTGGAGGCCCTCGAGGCGGGTGGAGAGCTTTCGGAAGCGTTGCGGGGGCAGGTGAACCGGGTGAAAAAGGAACTGATCGCCCTGAACGCCGGGAGCATGGTCAGCCTGGACGAGACTCTTGACCTGGAGCGGCTGATGGAAGACTGGCGCCGCTCTCAGCCTGCCGCGATTCTCCAGTCGCCCGATGACGAACTGAAAAAGCTGCTGAAGGAGATGCGGGAAGCTTCTGAGAGCGACCTGAAGAAGATCGGCTGGCGTTCAGAGGAAATCGCCGTCCAGAACAAGATCCGGGCCGGTCTCAGCCCCGAAGAGCAGATGGCGAAAATGAAGGGATTCTGCGCCAAGGCGCAGCCGCGCATCGCAAAGGGGGGAGGGACGCTGCGCCAGCTGCAGTCCAAGGTGCGGGATCTGATGTTCAATCCGGCCTATACGAAATTGGGAGATCCGTCGATCAGCGTCGGCGCCTTCGACGCGGTCGTGGGTGTGGCCGCTGCGCTCTATCAATCCTACGACATCCTGAACGGTCCCGCGATGAGCCCGGAGGATGAGGCCCTGGCCCTGGAAAACGCCTGGGTCACCTCCCTTCCCATTGTGGGTGATTTTGCCCAGGGGCTGATATCGGGCGGTCAGGCATACTATGAAGGCGACGCGTCAAAGGCCCTGGATGCGGGCCTCTGGGTGACCATCGGCATCATGGGTTGTGTCCCCGGCGGGCAGCTGCCGGCGGTGGTGACCGGCATTCTGATGGCGACCAAACCGGTTGCGACGGCGGCCTACGAGGCTCGCCAGGCCCAAAACCTCATCCAGGCCTGGGTGGAATCGGGACTCTGGACGAATTCGAAGCCCAGGGAACTGCAGGGGCTCTTCGACCGCCAGGGGCTGCGCCACCCCATTACCTATGAATGGCTTCTCACCGATAAGGGGAACGTCGCGTACTCCTCCGCGAAATTCGGAGACGTGACCATCAATGACTCCATCCGCGACTACGCCGAAAAGAACATCATGCCGCAGTATCCGTCCGTCAAGGCGCTGCGCGACGCACTGAAAAGCGTCTATCCGGACTTCAACGACAAGGAATGGGACGACGAGTTCCTGGTGAAGATCAAGATCGAGGCCCGGGGCGGCAAGGGAAGCAAGATCCTCTTCGCCTCCTACAACCGGGTCCGGACCGCCGCCCTGAATCAGACCCTTTCCCATCTGAAGAAATGGGCGGAGGACGAACTGCGCGCCGCGAAAGACTACGATGCCGAAGTGACGCGCCTGCGCGACGAGCTGAAAAGGCTCGAAGAGGAGCTGAGAACGTCCAGCCTGGTGAGCAATGCCGACGCCTCGGTGGAGGCCTACTCCCGCGTCATCAAGAATGTCTGGGAGCAGGAGAGTCTGCCGCTTTCCAAAATGCGCATCTATGAGCATTATGTGAAGAGCTATGGAGAAATGGCGGGAAAGCTCCGCCGTGTGACGGACCTGCTCAGCGAAGCGTCATCGCCCTATGTTCCCTCCAACTGGTACCTTACCGGTTATCCGGAGTTCGACAAGGGGCGCATTTCCAAGATGCTCGCCATGATGGAAGCCGGTAGAAAGGGGATTATCGAGCAGATCGAACTTTTCCTGAAGGACATGAATTATTCGGAAACCCGCTACGACAGGAACAATGAATGTCACAAAACGGTTTTCGATCTCCTGGCGCCGCTGCGCTACAAGGTGGCCTTCATCGAGAACCTGATCGAATACTACGATCACCTGGCGGGGGGGACATCGACATGGGGAAGCTCTTATGAGGCGGCTCAGCGGCGGTATGCCGAAGCCCGCGACCGTGCGGCCCGGGCACCGGACTTTTCGATGCGGGCCGCCATGGAAAATGCCGCCATGCAGGACGCCTTCATGACCTTCGTCTTTTCTCTTCCCTACGGGCTTGCCTCCGGAGAGGCCGCCCTTTACAAGAGCACGGCACGCGATTTCGAGGTGCGCCTGGTGGGAGCACAGAAGGAGTTCGAAATCGCGAAAGGAGAGGGAGGAAAGGCCTACCGAGCCCTTCAGGCCTGCCTGGTTGGCGAGCTGCAAATCGATCTCCTGCTGAGCAATGCCACACCCGAACAGGACGAGGAGGTTTCGGCGACCGCGAAGGTGGTTGCGGGAAAGCTTCATCGGGACGTGATCTGGGATTGGCGGTTTGAAGGCGGGTTGAAGAAAAAAGAGATTCATGCCGATTCCGCCTCCTTCATCGTTTCCGGAAGAGGGCGGCTGACGGTTCGGCTCTACGACTGGTGGAACCCGGCGACAGGAAAATACGGCAAGGTTCTGAAAGAGAAATCCGTGGATATCGCACCCAAGGAAACGGCGGCATTGACCCTTATCGTTTCGGGTCCCTCGGAAACGGAAGTCGGCAAACCGGTCACCTACAACGTTTCGGTCGCCACAAGGGACCGGGCCCAGCAGAATCTTCTCGCCAAATCACGCATCGAGTGGCGTGTCAACAACTATCCCGTGGGTGGAAGCGACAGCTCACTCTCCTTCTCTCCCAAGGAACCCGGGTCCTATACCATCTCCGCCGCGGCGGTGATGGACACCACGGCGGGGAAAAAGACGGTTGGGACGTCATCCCGGTCGATGCTGACCGCCAGGGCTCAGAAAAAGGATGAGCCGAAAACGGATGACGTCAGTAAAACCAGTGACGGTACGGCTTCCGGGATGGATGGAGCGGACGGCAAAAAGGCGCCGCCGCCATCCTGCTCCTACGAGTATTCCGAATGGGGCGAGTGCAACAGGGGAACCAAGAAGCAGACACGGACCGTCATTGCGAAAAGCCCGGCCGGATGCGTTGAAACGTCCAAGCCTTCGCTGGAGCAGGGCTGCACCCCTCCGCCGACGGATGAAGAAAAAAAGAACCTGTATTTCAATTGCCTGTGCCGCTGTTCAAGCGGATGGGCGGGCCACATCGGCGTCTGGTATGATCCGCAGGGAAAGTCCGTTCCGGAATGCGACAGCAGCGGTCCCTGCTTCGGCGGCGCCGGGGCCTTCGGCTGCACAAGGCGCCATTTCTTCGGCGGACCGAGTGACTGTGCCAAGGGGTGCTGGGAAGGCGCCTTCGGCAAGGATACCTACGATCCGAAAAAAGCGGATGCCCTGAGGAAGAAGGAGAACAAGAAATACAAAAAGCCTCTGACGGTCAAAATCAAACCGTCGAAAAACCCCGCCGATTTCGGTGACATCATCACACTTCAGGCTGAGGCTGCCGAAGGAAGCGGCGGATACTCCTTTGTCTGGAGCGGCTGCGCCCAGGATGCGAAAGAGGCGCAGGCGAAGGTCGTCAATACCAGGGAATGCAAGGCCTGTGCGGCAAGCGTCACGGTTACCGACATGGACGGTGACAGCGCCTCGGATTCCGTGACCATTCAGTGCAACACCTTGACAGTGAAAATCACCAAAGAGAGCCCCAAGGAAGACAGCGTTCCCGTGGGCGGAAAGGCGACATTTCTTGCCGAGGTCTTCTCGGGCGACAAGCCCTATACGGGATCGACGCTCTTCTATCTCTGGGAAAGAAATCCCGACGCCATCTTCGGCGACCCGAAGAATCCGAGCTACGAGACCTCAGGAGGGTCCCAGGCACGGAATACGGCCACCTTCAGAAAGTCGGGAACAACCCCCGTCTGGGTGACGGTGCAGAGGGAAATGGAGGGCGGCAAGGTCACCGTCGGCGAATCGGAACAGATTCCCATTTCCGTCGTCAATCCCGAACTGACGGTGACGGTGACTCCGGAAAAGCCGAGCATCGGGCAGGAAGTCAAACTTCAGGTCCAGTCCCAACCGGCCATGGGCGAGGACATGATCGGCTTCTGGTGGGACATTCCGGGATACTGGAGCGGCACCGGAGACAAGGCGTCCTTCAAACCCAAGGACGGCAAGCCGGTTAACGTGACGGTTCACGCCAAAACCAAGGACGGCGGAGATGAGGTCGGCACCAAGGAAGTGACGATCACCGCCCAGGCCTATAATGTCTCCATCAGCGAACCGCGGTACCTGGAATCGCCACCGCAGATCTGGAAATGCGATACGCAGCTCGGTCAGGCCCAGAAATGCGGAATGGTGACGGTTAAACCAAATGAATTTACCGTGTTTCGCGATATCTTCCTGAAGGCGACCATTACCCCCCAGCCGGAATCTCCCCGCTACCGCTGGTCGGTCGACCCGGCGGGGAGCTGCGGCATGCCGGGCAGCGGCAGCGAAATCCGCATCAATTGCAGCAACACCGGCAGTTATACCGTGAAACTGGAGGTTACTGACACCGAGGGGGTGAAGCTTGGTGACGCGGCCCAATCGGTGAACATCTCCATCTCTAAAGAAGCCCTGGAGGGGTCGGACAAGGCCAGGCAGGCTGCGGAAAAACTTGTGAAGGCAAAGGGGCTCGTCGCTCAGGGGAGCCTAGATGAGGGGATTGTGCTGGCCGGGGAGGCGGCGGCTCTGAATCCGAAAAATACGGAGGCGGCCACCCTGGTCCGGAATTGGACGGCGGAAAAGCAGAAGGTCCTGACCCATGTGGAGTCGTGCAGGAAGTTCATCGAGTCGAGTAAAATTTCCGAAGCGAAAAAGGAACTCGACGAAGCGGCTAAACTCCACGGAAAGTACAAGCCGGTTCTTGAAGCCGGGGATCTTCTGAAAAAGAAGCAGGAGGAGATCGCGAAGGCGAAGAATCAGCAAACACAGAAGCTTTCCCAGGCCAGGCAGCTTGCCAACCAGGGAAAACTTGATGAGGCGGTCGCCCTTGCCGAGGAGGCTGCAAAAATGGACGCCGCCCTTGCCGCACCCGTGCTGGCCGAACTGGGGGGCGCAGCCAAGAAGAACGGCTGGGACGCCCTGCACAAGGCCGATTACACGACCGCAATCAAGCGGCTGGAGCAGGCCGTCAAGCTGAACCCTGCGGACGCCGACGCGAAGAAGAAGCTGAGCGATGCGAAGGCCTATGCGGCGCAGTGGCCCCGGATCGAGGCGAAGGCCAGGGAGTTCGACGGCTACATCGGGCAGAAGAAGGTCTGGTCCGCTCACAAAGCCATGCTGGAGCTGCAGGACATCCTGCGTCCCCTGGCGGCCGGCCAGTCGACGGAAAACCCCGTCTGGAGGCGGGTCAATGACGATCTGAACAAGGGGCTTGCCTGGTACACCGAGTTCTCGAAGCAGAGCTTTGCAGAGTGGACGCGCCTGTTCAAGGAGCAGGAATGGGAGCAGGCGGAAACGCACCTGAAGCAGGTGATGACCCAGGAGCTTTCTCCGGCCGATGTAAAGCAGTACACTTCGTCGCTGCAGATGGTCAATGCCAGGTTGGCCGAGCGGCGCGAAGCGATGCAGTATTACGAAAATGCAAAGGCGAATTTTGCAAAGGGAAGCCCGGCTGACGCCAACGGCCTGGGCGCGGTGGCGAAGGAACTGAAAAGCCGAGCCGGGCGCTTCAAACAGGGCGATCCGCGGCGCGGGCAGCTTGAGGACCTCGCTGCGGCCATGGAAAAGGGGCAGAAGGGCCGCAATGCCAAGGAATATGCAAAGACGTTTTTCGCCAACGGAGACCGCTATTACCAGGCCAATGATTTCGAACCCGCCGCCAGGCAGTATGCGGAAGGGCTGAAGGCGATCAAGGAAAACGGCGACATCTCCGATCCCGACTATGCCAAGTATTATAAGCTTCTCGAGGACGCCTCGGCCAAGGACAAGAGGTTCAAGGAGCTTTATGCTTATGCCGCCGGTCTTGCCATGACGGACAAGCCCCTGGATGAAGAGACGATCAAGAAAGGGATCGGCGCATCGGAAGAGGCCCTGAAGATCCGTCCGCGAAACGGCGACATGGAGATTCACTGGAACAAACTGAAGTGGAAGCTCGCAGAACTCCAGCGGACAAGGGCGCAGCAGCAGGAGGCCGCACGGAAATGCGAGGCGAAATGGGTTGAGGGAACGGCACTGTACGATGCAGGGAAGCATGCGGAGGCGGCTGCGAAGTTCAGGGAGAACATCGCCTGCGCACCGGGCAACCGGGAACGGGAGGCTTATGTTCAAAAGCTCGTGGACACGCTGAACAGGCAGGCCGCCGCGAAACAGGCATGCCTGGAACTGCGCCGGCAGGGGGATGCCTTCGCCGCCAGGAAGCAGTATTCGGAAGCCGTGGGCAAATACCGCGAGAGCCTGCGCTGCCAGCCCGATCCGAAACTGGATGAGTATATCCGGCAGATTGAAGCGGAGATGAAAAAGCAGGCCGACGCCAAGGCGAATGCCGCCCGCGCCAGGCAGCTGCGCGCGGAAGGCGAGCAGCTCCAGAGCTCGAAGCGTTATCCGGAAGCGGTTGCCAGGTACAAGCAGAGCCTCGCCCTTGTGCCGGACAAGGCCCTTTCCGATCATGTGGCCCTTCTGGAGCGCGAATTATCGAAGCAGGCGGAACAGAAAACCCTTGCCGACCGGCTCTGGAAAGAAGCGACGGCGTCCCTGAACGCCGCAAGGCCGGAAGAGGCCCTTTTGAAATTCAGGGAAAGCGTGAAGGCCTGGTCCGATCCGACCCGCTCCGCCTACGTGGCGGATCTGGAGGGGCGCAAGGCGCAGGCCAAGCGCCTGAGGGCTGAGGGTGCTTCCCTTCAGCAGCAGCGGAGACTGGCAGAGGCGATCTCAAAGTACCGCGACAGCCTGAACTACTGGCCCGACCCGGCCTTGAACAGCCACATAGCGCAACTGCAGTCGGCGGCGAATAAACCGCCGGTGCAGAAAACAGCGCCGTCGCCCATTAAGACGACGCCTGTGAACAGCTCGAAGGCAAAGGTGATTTTTGACAGCGGTAATATCGGCGGCGTTTACAACAACCCCACGAAACCGACGGTCATAACCGTTTCGACCCCGCATGTCATCACCCTTATTCAGAATTACCACTGGAACAACGCCAGGGGATCGCGTCCCGGCACGATAGCCCTTCGCAGTTCCGCCGGCGTTCTGTACGGCCCCTGGCAGACAGAGGGAATGGATGGCCAGGGCGGCGTCAAAAATGCCAGCTGGATCTGCTATCCCAATATCACCGTTCCGGCGGGTTCGTACACGGTTGTCGATTCCGAACCCTCGACCTGGGCGCACAACAGCCAGTCCGGTGGCAGGGGATTCACCCGCGTTGACGGGTATCCTGCGGGGTCTTCAGCCGTCGGCAGCCTGAGGGCCACGCCGCCGGTTTCCGGGATGGCGTCTGCCTCTTCCGTGACAGCGGAGTATAAAAACGCATCCCGGGAAAACGTTCATATCTTTACGGAGGGGGAATCCTTCTCTCCGTCCAACCGGCTGAAGCCGGGGGAAGAAAGGAACGTCAACGTCCGGCTTGGAAATGAAGGGGGAGTCACCTTCAAGGCGGGGCGTGGAGGAACGATTTTGGCCAGCGCCCGCTGGCAGGGTGCCGGCGGGCAGGCAGGGCGGGTTCCCATTGTTACCTTCAACGATTCGAACCCTTTTGGGATGCTTTCCGTGACGACAGGACTTCGATAGGGCCCGTCGAGTTTCCAGGCTTCAGCGCCGCCCCTGCGGGTTCGGAGGCGTCGGCGATGATCTGTTTCGGAATGGCTCCCGGCTTCAGCTCCAGGATCCAGAGATTGGAGGAAGCCTTTTCGCTCCAGCGGTTGACCCAGCGTTCAAAAACGATCGCCGTGCCGCTGCGGACAAAAGCAGGGCTGGCCCCGGTCGTTACATGGACCAGCCTTCCCGTTTTCCGGTCAACCAGGTGGATTGTGTCGTCCGAGCCTTCCGATGTTGCAGGAGAATAGCAGAGAACCGTCTGCCCGTCGGGGGCGAGGCTCGGGTTCCAGTGGGGTGTCGAGTCCTCGGCTTCGGGAGGGAACCGGAACAGGGTCTTCCCCTTCAGATCCGACAGGGCAAAACCGCCCGAGACGTCGCTTCCGCTTTCCTGCCAGAGGATCAGCCGCCCATCCGGCGAAAAGGCCGGGTTGCTGTAGATGTATCCCGCATCGAGCATCGTCCCTGGATGGCGCAGCACGTTCAGGGTGCTTCCCGTCTTGAGGTCGGCGATGCTGACCGACATGGTGGCGTAGACCCGGGTTTCATCCTTCTTCCCTTCGTTCCGGACTTCCGAGAGGCCCACGAAGACCAGGCTCTTCCCATCAGGAGAAAATCCCGGATGCTCTGCCGCGAGAATCCCGTCGAACTTCATTCTGCGCGGCTTTCCGTCCGCGGCTTCAATCAGGTAGATCTGCCCGAAGCCCGTATCGGGGTAGAGGTCCTTCTCGGTGCGGCAGAAAAAGGCCACCTGCCTGGCGTCGGCTGAAAGGGCCGGCCCGCCGCAGTCCCCGATATCCGTCAGCCGGCGCTGACCGGTACCGTCCACCTTGGCGATCCAGATGTCGCCCTGGCGGACAAAGGCGACGGTTTCGGCGGCGGAATCCTCCGCCATGGAGGTTCCGGCCATCAAGGCGATGGAAGCAGCCGTTGCCAGCACCACCAGCAGAAAAAAAAGACGGCTTCTGCGGATCTCTGTAAAGAGGCCCCGCTTCGGAACCCCGGGCTCAACAAGGGATTCTGCTTTCATGGGAATTGCCGATCTCAGGGAAAGGATATGGCCGGATGCGTTCATTGTTTCACCTGTCTTCTGTATTCTTCGATGGGGATCACCCGGTCCGTTACCGCGTCGTAAAAGGAGACCTTTCCGTCGAAGGCATCGACAAGGAACGTCATGACGCGGACGGTGTGTGTTCCCTGGTCTTCCCCCACGTACACCTCATAGGCGGCGGCCGGTTCCCCCGGTTTTGCCTTTGCGTCAGGCATGCCGGTGATCATGGTAAAGGGATGTACCTCCGTTCCATTCAGCCGGGTCGCAAAGGCTTTCACCTCGGGAAGATCCCAGACGATCTTTTCTGCCTCTGCTTCGGTGAGCATCCCGGGGTGCGTGGCTTTATTTTGCAGAGCCGTCTCATCTGCTGAAGGGCAGTCCCCGATGATTTCCATATCCGTCGGGCACACAAAGGTTCCGTTGTAGAGATCGATTCCTCCCGTGGCCCGGATCAGTTTCCCGTCACAGCCTGAGAAATCGAAAGGGATATTGCTGCAGGGGTTGATCCGGAGAGGCCGCTCATGGCGATACTGCTCCGGGTCCCGGATGAGCATATTTGCATTCTTGACGCAACCCGTAACCGGTTCAACCGGAACGGGCAGCGATGCCATGGCCGGCATCGGTTCAAAAAACGCCAGGCAGGCAAGGGCCAAACAAAAAGCCATCAGGGTCTTACGTTTCATCACCAGTCCCCTAAGGTCCAGTCGGTGCGTTTTTCTGCCGACTCGTTTCGACGAACCAGTCGATCAACCGGCGGGCGATGCTGATCTTTCCGGGGATGTTCGGCAAATTGTCCGGGTGAAACCAGCCGGCATCGGCAATTTCCGTTCGGTCGATTCTAAGTTCGCCGCCGGCATATTTCGCGGTAAAGCCGATCATCAGGGAATCGGGAAAAGGCCAGGGCTGGCTGCCGAAATAACGGACATCCCGAACCTTGATGCCCACCTCTTCCTCGATTTCACGGTGAACGGCATTTTCAAGGGTTTCACCCGGCTCCACGAAGCCGGCAAGAACGCTGTACATGTCCGCCTTGAATCTTGTGCCGCGGGCCAGAAGTACCTGGCCGTCCTTTTCCACCAGCATAATCACGGCCGGTGAGATACGAGGGAAAACCACCATCCCGCAGCCGGGGCATTGGCGGGCGTTTGCATCCTTCGCGGGGGACATCTTGCTGCCGCAGCAACCGCAGTATCGGGCCGTTTCCTCCCACTCCAGCAGATGCAGGGCCTTCATGGCAACGGCAAACAAGGGCTCGCTAAGAAATCCATGGAGTTCACGCAATCCGTAAAACCCCGATTTCGACGGGAGAGCAGCATGCTCTGAGACCTCGGCGAAGTAGCAGTCAACCCCCGCCAACGTCCCCAGGTGCTTCTCCCGGATCGACGAAAGGCCAAGCGATGCCGGATCGACGATTCGGGGAACGGACACGGATCTGCCTTCTTCCAGCACCAGGATCTTGTGCGCTGCGAATATGAACCACCACGCCGGATCCATTTTCGCCGATGGCGGACATCCAGAGGGAATCCATGGCCCGCTCATCCGTTTACAACCCCTGTTGTTTGAAGCCAGTCTTCAGCCGGGTTCATATCGCGTTTCCCCATGTCCTCAAAGTATTCCCGCCTCAGCAAGGGCCTTTCCGTAGTCCGGCTGATCAGCAATTTCGGATACGACCTCCATGTAGCGGATCACATCCGACGGATCGATGACAAAAATTGAACGTGCCAGGAGCCTCAATTCCTTGATAAGCACGCCGTAGGCATGGCCGAAGGATGCGTCCCGATGATCCGAGAGGGTCCTGATTTTCTCGATCCCGGCGCTGGTGCAAAATCGAGCGATTGCAAAGGGGAGGTCCATGCTGATATTGATGACGGATACCCCGTCTCCCAGGGTGCCGGCCTCCTCATTGAACTTCCGGGCCTGGAGGTCGCATACAGGCGTATCGAGGGAGGGTGTCACACTGATGACTTTGACCTTTCCTGCAAAATCGGAAAGCTTAACCTCGGTCAGATCCTTGTCCAGGGCCGTGAATTCCGGTGCCCTGTCACCAACTTTTACCTCGTTGCCCACCAAAGTCAACGGGTTTCCGGCAAATGTCACAATCCCTTTTCTTTCCATAACGTCACCTCTCGTCAGTGTTCTCCAACATGATTCCCTTTGTCGACATGTTATCATTCTAATGGGACGGTGTAACCTTCTCTATGAGGGCTATCGTGGGGCGCTCCATTGAACGGGCAGTAGGCAGGGATGACACCTGTCTTCACGGTCCTGACCTTTCGCCCCCGGTATTCAGAAAGTCCATGACCTCGTCCCACCAGTCCAGTTCGGGATGGCTCGGCCAGTCATTGTGCCCTGCGTTTTCAAAAGTCCACATGCGCTTGGGAGGAGAAAGGGCATGATACAGCCTCATCGTCAATTTGTTGGGGATGATTTCGTCCCGTCCGGACAGGATGACGGCGACTGGGCCTCCATAAGCATCCAGGTTCGCCACATTATCATAGCGATCGCTGAGAAAGAGCTTGACGGGGAGCCACGGGAACTGGGCTTTTGCTATTCCCAGCAGCGAATCCCACGGGGTAAGCAGGACGACGCCCTGCGGGCGCAGCTCCTTATCCGCAGCCAGGGCGGATGCCACGCCGCAGCCCAGAGATTCTCCCCAGAGGTACAAGGGACCGCCGAATTCCCCTTTGGCGCGAAGCGCTGCCCGCCGGGCGTCGGCGACAAAACTCTGTTCGCTCAACTCGCCGGAACGGCCGCCGTAGCCCGGATATTCGGCCAGTACGACGCGGTAGCCCCGCGCTTCCAGTGCGGCCAGATAGTAGGTCCGGAATATGGCGGGACCGCCGTTGCCGTGAAAGATGACGATCGTGCCCTTGAAATTCGCCGGGCCTTTCCGGCTGACGATGCCCTGATACCCTCCGTCTGGCCCGGGCCACAGAAGCAGGTCGTTCTCCGCAGTGTACCGCCGGATGTCAGCGATGGTGTATGACCCGGGGTAATAGAGCATGTTTTTCTGAATGTCGCATCCCAGGAGAACGGCGATGATGCTTCCCAGGATGCATCCCCTAGCGGTTTTCATCAGGATCTGTGTTGACGTCACAGTGTTTCTCTTCAGCCCCTGTGCCGATTTCACTTCTAAGGGCTCGCTTCGGGAGCTTCGTTCGCGGCGCCCCGTCATGTCATGCAGTAGGGGCGGTCGGCGGCCCACTCCCCGATCATCGGATCAAGCCAGTCATCGAGGCCCCTGGCCAGATAAAACCGCGGGATGAGCAGGTCATCCCCTCCGGCGATATGGCCTTCGCTGCGGGCGACCTTTTCCAGCGCCGTTCCCGGATAGATCCGGATTCCCTTTGTCAGAACCAGTGCATCGAGCTCCAGGGAATCGGCGAAATCCATGCTTTTCCGGACCGATTCTCTGGTTTCTCCGGGTCCGCCGAACAGGAGGAAGCCCATTCTACGGATGCCGTGCTTCCGGAGCAGCTCGGAAGCGGCCCGAACCTGATCCACGTTGTACCTCTTGTTGAGATTCTTCAAAATGGCAGGGAAGCCGCTTTCGAAGCCGAGGCTTACCTCAAGACAGCCGGCCGCCGCCATCTTCCGCACCAGCTCTTCGTCCACAAAACCTGGATAGAGGATGCATTGCCAATGGATTGCCAGACCGGCGGAAGCAATCGCTCCGCAGAGATCCTTCGCATACTTCGGCGGCAGATTGAAGGTGTTGTCGACAAAGTAGAAATTTTTAAAGCCGGCGGCCACATGGTCGGAAAGCGACTGTACAACCGCATCAGCAGGACGTGTCCTGATCCGGGTTCCCTCGAGGGCTGGAGTGGAGCAATAGCTGCACCGCATTGGGCATCCACGCCTGGTCTGGAGGGGAACCCAGATTTCCGCCCGGACGTCATCCGGCACGGTCCAGAGCGAAGGGTCGGGGAGAGGGAGCGCCCCAAGCGCCCCTCCCTCGGTGCGTTCCCCTTGCACTTTCGAGCCGGGGAGGCAGAGGCTGGCGATGCCCGACGGATTTTTCTTCAGCTCCAGCGCCTGGAGAAGAGCCGGAAAAGCCACTTCCCCCTCGCCGCAGATCCCCATGTCCGCCTTCAGGTAGCGGAGCGCCGCTTCCGGGAAGATGCTGAACCCCGCACCCCCCGCGACAATCACGGCGCCGGAGAAGGAACGGCACAAGGCGATGGTGTCGCGCACAGGTTCCAGCAGAAATCTCGTGTCGGCCATGTTCTGGTTGTCGATGTTCCTCACCGAGATTCCGATGACATGGGGTTGATGCTTCCGTATTGCGTCCCGGATGATTGACGCGCTGTTTCCGTTGCCCATGAGATCGAGCAGATGCACGTCGTGTCCGGCATTTCTTGCGGCAACGGCAACGCAATTGAGGCCCAGGGGAAGGGTCGTCATGTAGAGCGTTTCGGAATTGGCGGAAATGAGCAATACTCTCATGGGATAGTTTTCCTGATGATACGTGCAATCCGCTGAAAAAAAAGCAGCTCGCCGGAACCTGTCATTCAGGTGGAGGACCCTGACTCGGCATGAAGATGACAACATGATCGGGATTATGTACCCCGTTTGTCGTGGCCCGGACGTTCATAAGGAGAGCATATCGGCCTGCGTGATGTGTCCGGATAAGGGTGGAGCCGAATCAATCAAAAAAACAAGGTATTCCGAGAGCTGCACAGGCGATTTGATGCCGCTGCGGCCAAGGCCGGGGGAATCCGCCGTGCAGGGATTTCCCCAGCCTTGCCTGTCGTTTCGAAGGTCCTGCTTCGTCCGGTTTGTGAAGCGCCTTGTCTCCTCACGAACAGCAACCCCCCTCGCAGCTCTCCTCCGGCAGGCTGGAAGTGAATTGAAATCCGGCCTGTCCGCAGGCTTCTACAAAATCGAGCTGGATGGGTTTGGCCCTTTCCAGGAGGTCTTTGTCGATTGCAAAGGTGATTCCCTGTTGCGTAAAAACCGTATCGTTTTCCTGAGGCTCATCCAGAGCCATGGCCAGAGAGGCGGGGCCTCAACAGCTCTGCAAAAGAATCCGGACCGTGGTGGGCCCGTGCCGGTTCGTCATAAAATCCTTGATCATGTCCCCTGCTTTTTTCGAAACTTCGATCATGGCTTTTCCCTCCTTGAAATTAAAATAGGTTCACGCGGCTCTCTTCCCGAGAGGCCTGTCAGACGGATCAGCCAACGGCGAAAAGCGGAATGCCTAACGTCATGCGTGACCTCCCCAGAAAACCGACAATCACGTTTTCCCCATCCACGATGACCGGCACGGTCCGTCTGCCGTCGGAAGAGGCAAGCATCTCCTCCAGTTTCTCCGGGTTGCCGTCGACATTGATGAAAACGGCCCTCTCGCCGTACGCCTCACGGGCCTGCCGGCAATAGGGTCAGGTTTCCGTTCCGTAAATCCTCATTTTCTTTTCCATAAATGCCCTCCCTGCGCTATCGGTCGTTCCGGGGCCAGCCGCTATGGCATCATCTTTTCAGATGTCCGCCGTTGTGTCAATGGTGTCGTCTCTGGGATCTTCCTTCATAATTCAGGGCGTCTTTTCAATTTCTGCCGACTAAGTTCCTGTTGGATCAAAGAACAAGGCTGGTGATGAAAGTCCGCAATTCATTGAGATTCTGGCAGGAGCGGACGTCGTCGCAGAAGGGGCGGTAAATTTCAATGGCGCTATCGCCGACGCCCCAGAGCCCTTCAGGTTCCGGATTAAGCCAGATGACGCGGCGGCAATGGTCCCGAATTATATCCAGAATCTGTGCCTTTGGATCAAGAAAATTCGTTCGACCGTCGCCCAGAATGATCACGGTGGTCTTCTTGTCGAGAATGTCCAGAAATTCTTCCTGGAACTGGGAAAAGGCCATTCCGTAATCGGAGATCTCCAGATCCTCGTCGATATGGCTGCGCGTCTCGCCATTGCCATAGACCACGTAACCCGGCAGCTCCAGTTTGAACCTGGTCATGATTCGGTCGATGGCATCCATGATGGCGTGGTCTTTCATCGTTTCGCTCACGTCCGTTACGCGGGCAATGAACACGAAGCTCCGGACCCGGCTCAGACAATCCTGGATGGAATAGAGGATGTTGAGCATGAAGGGAACAGCCTTCCAAACGGAGTAGGAAACGTCGCAGAGCGCTACGATCTTTGCTTTTCGCTTTTGTCGCCGGCGGAAGAAGAGCTCCAGGGGAATGCCCTCGTAACGGGTGGCTCGGCGGAGTGTCTGCTTGATATCCACGATTCCACTGCGTTTTCTGCGATACTGCCTGGAAACTAGGTCCCGCAGCTTACGGGCGAGACGTTCGATGGCCGAATGAACCTCCCTGGCCTCTTCTCGAGTGAGTTGGAAAAAGGGGACTTCCTCGAGATTTCTGGCCCGCCCGGCAGCGGAATCGGCATCTGCTCCCGGCAGCTTATGGCCGGGCGGGACGTCGGCCTCCATCTGACCGGCAATGCCCAACCGCTCCAGCAGGAGGTCATCAAGACTCCGCCCTTCGATGTCGGCGCCCTCGAGATCGCTTTCCGTCAGGAGACGATCGGTCCTTCCGTGGAGAACCTTCTTCTGGATGGCGGAGAAGATTTCGGAAAAGGAAAGTTCCGGCTCATCTGCCTCAAGATCCAGGATTTTTTGAAGCTCCCGGAGGAACGCAGCCCGGTTGCCTGCCAGAAAATCGAGAAACTCCAGGGCGGAATCGGATCTCTGGGCTTCCTGGCTGAAGGTGTCCACCAGATCGATCAGGCGGTTGGACAGCGCCAGGGAGCGCATGTCGTCAGCGCCGATTTGCAGGGTGTGGAAATAAAGGTCATAAATTCTGTCAAAAAGTTCCCGGTCCTTTGCCTCCTTGACGAAGTTGGTCCGCAGAGCCACACAAAAAGGCTCTTCGGGGGTGAAGTCGATCAGCTCCAGGCACCGGACGGCGTTAATGACTTCCGACGTGGAGACCCTCAATCCTCCCGCGCGGCACAGGGTGGCAAACTGCAGGAGCGCTGAAAGCATGGCCTACCCCCTCAGGCTGAGCTTAAACCGTCTTGCGGCGGACGGGGGAAATGATCCCGAACCTTCGTGTGCGTCCGCCTCGCTCTTGCAAAGGACATTCAAGGTCCCCCGGATCACTTCCGGCTTGATTTCGAACATCTGCAGGGCGATGAGGGATCGCGTCCAGTCCACGGTTTCCGAAACACAGGGCTTTTTCTTCAGGTCCTGTCCCCGGATCGTCCGGACGGCCTCGACGATCTTTTCGGCGAAAACCCGATCTATGCCGGGAAATTTCACTTCGAGAATTCCCAGTTCCCGCTCCTTGTCGGGATAGTCGATGTGCAGGTAGAGGCAGCGGCGCTTGAGGGTGTCGCTCAGCTCACGGAAGGCGTTGGACGTGAGAAAGACGAAGGGAATGTGGCGGGCGCCTTTTGTCCCGATCTCGGGGATGGTCACCTGAAAATCACTGAGCAGTTCCAGGAGAAAGGCTTCGAACTCCGGATCGGTCTTGTCGATCTCATCAATGAGGAGCACAACCGGTTCTTCAGAAGTGATGGCCTGAAGGAGGGGACGGGGATGAACAAATCGGTCGGAAAAAAAGGCATCCTCCTGCATGGCGATCCGGTTCATCGCCTCCGGAAGCGTCCGGGCGTCGGCAATGATGTCCTGGATCTTCTCTTTCAGCATCTGGGTGTAGAGGAGCTGTTTGGAATATTCCCAGTCATAGAGGGCCTTGCTCTCGTCGAGCCCTTCGTAACACTGGAGCCGGATCAGATCCCGCTTCAGCGCCTTTGCTACGGCCTTGGCCAGTTCCGTTTTGCCCACGCCCGCAGGCCCTTCCACGAGGACCGGTTTCTGGGTCGCTCCCGCCAGGAAAACCACCGTGGCAATTTCCTGCGAGGTAATGTACCCTACCTGTCGAAGCTTTTTTTCGGCATCCGCCACATTTTTAAAAGACATCCCAGGCTTCCTCGTGTTCAATGGGCTGGAATAGGCCGGACAATATCCCTACAACGACAAATGAAAGTTAATGGCATTGCTTTTTCTTTCTATGAGACAAATAGGCACGATGATTTCGCCTTTGTATTCCGGCCACTAAAGAAATGACGCTGTCAACATCAAATTTTCGGAGGGGAAGCACGACCTCCAATAAGATCCTAAGCTGCGATAGCGTAACAGAGGGTGCTTTTTTTCCCCAACCTGATCTTGAGGTGCCAGAGAAAAAAGTGAGCCAGCATACAGGTCAATATGTGATGATGCCATCCGGAGAATTTCCTGACCTCGTACTGATCAAGCCCCAATTCCGACTTGGCTTCTTCAAAACATTGTTCGATCGCCCATCGAACGCCGCTGAGCCAGACAAAAACCGGCAGGCGGGTGCTTCTGGGAGCATTGCTGATGAAGTAAGAATAAACGGGCTCCGCACCAAGGGTTCTTTTGACAATCAGCCACACGGATTTACAGGGCAGGCCATTTCGGTGCAGAAAGATCTTTCTCTTCATAAATTCGTAAGCAATCGGCCCTTTCGCGCCCTCGGCAACGATTCTCCTGTACCAGAAGTAGTTGTTCAAATTCCGGGCAAAAGCTTCCACCGTCACCGGGGCTTTTTCAGTTTCAGAAAGAACGGTCCGAGAGCGCTGCTCTCCTTTGTAAGTGTAGGCCTTCTTGCGGGTAACGGGAGAGGTGAGCCAACAAAGCGTGTCACAGGGTACCGCAAGAAGGTAAGTCTTTCCCGGATGTTTCTCAATGGCCTCGATAAACTCGATGCTTCTACCATAGGCCGTATCGGCAACCACGTATCGAAAGGGAAGAAGTTCCTCCTTCTGGACATGATCCAGCATCTCGATGGCCAGTTCCACCTTGGTCTTAACCGTTTCGCTATCGGGCAATCGGCACTTCGACCGCCTGTCTTTGTAAGGTTCGGAAAACCACTTCTCCGGAATGAACAATCGCTTGTCCAGAAGGGCATAGCCATGAGGAGAGGCATAGGCTGCAAAAACTCCGACCTGGCAGTTTTCCACTTTTCCCAGAGAGCCGCAGTATTGACGGGAAACACCGATGGAATCATTGCCCTTCTTGACAAACGATGTCTCATCAAAAATCAAAATGCCATCGCCATGCGCCATATCATCCCCGATCAATTGATGATAACGCTTCGCGATCAGGTCTTCGTCCCATTGGGCATCGCTGATCATCCGCTGCATGGAACGGACGGTCCCACCTTCGACCCTCAATGCAATAGGCTCTATCGATTTCCTGTCCAGTTCGCTGAATTGTCCAACCATGTAATGAAAGAAATTCTCGCGAGTTTCGCTACGTGTAAAGCAACTCTGAAAGGTGCTATGGAATCCCCTCAATTCATCCATAAACCCTTCAACGTCAGTCTTTTCTACAGCGAACTTCGGTATGCTAAAAATCTCTGTTTCACTGACATTGTTAAAGATCATGCTGTCCTCCTTCTGGATAATTGATCCTTCAGGAGGATTATTGTTCATATAATTTTTGTTGTCAAATATTATATGTCGTTGTAGTGATATATTTGCTTTAATATTCACATAGTAAATGCTTAATTTCAATGGCTTGGTTTGCATTAAACTCGTGTTTCTCTCCCCGAGAGAATTGCTATATTGCTCAGCCGCCTCCGGAACCTCCGTCCGGCGAGAAGCCGACCGTCACTTTTCCCCCATCCACAATGACGGGAATAATCCGCTTGCCGCCTGAATAAGCGAGCATTTCATCTAGTTTATCCTGATCGTCCGCCACATTTATGAAAATGGCCTTTTCTTTATAGGTTGCACGGGCCTGGCGAGTAAAGGGACACGTATCCGTTCCGTAAATTCTGATTTTATCTCCTGACATCGTTTTCTCCTTTCTTTTCAATGAGAGCCATGTTCCTGGTCTTTAGATACCCTTTGCCGAGGCCAGGAATTCGCATATCCGGTTTAAGGATTCAGATTTCAATAGGTTTTTAGAATCCAAACCCGAATCTCGTCCCGAACCCGCCGGAAGGCGGCAAGGACATCGTCTTCAGAACCTGTTGCCGCAGCCGGATCTTCAAATCCCTGATGGCGTTTTAAATGAGTTCCCGGAACGACGGGGCAGGTCTCCTGGGCATGACCGCAAACGGTCACCACCTCGTCGAAAGGCTCATCCCCGAAGGAAGAGAGTCCCTTGGATCGGTGACCACGGATGTCGATGCCGATCTCCGCCATTGCCTCAATGGCCCCGGGATGGACCCTCGTTGGTTCGGTGCCGGCGCTGAAAGCATCGTAGAGGCCCCCGCGCAGAGATCGGAGAAGTCCTTCAGCCATCTGCGACCGGGAGGAGTTATGGGTGCACACAAAAAGAATCCGCTTTTTTCGGTTCTTATCCATCGCTCTTTCTCCTGGAGAGATCATTTCTTGAGCCAAGCCAGAATTTCTTCTTTTTTCGGGATTTTCCCCACGGATTTTACCTTATCGTCGATGATAACGGCCGGAGTTCCGAAAACGCCGTATGAGGCGATTTTCATCACGTCGGTTACTTTTTCGATTTCCGCGTCCACGCCGGCCTCGGCGACGGCTTCCCGGACAAGCTGTTCCGTTTGTTGGCAACGCGTACATCCCGGTCCTAACACTTTAATTTTCATAACAATCTACCTCCATTAAAAGAGTTGACTAAACTTTCTGATGATAAAGGATATTTTATAGAGAAACCAGCCAGCCATAACCCATCCCAGCCAGAGTGGAGAATAGGATTATGATTGAGCAGAAAACAAAGGTCTTCTTCATCCCCATGATACCGACAATGACGATCATGTTAGGCAGGGAAAGAGCCGGACCTGCCAGCAGCAGGGAAAGAGCCGGGCCCGGTCCCATGCCCGAACCGATGAGCCCCTGGAGAATGGGCACTTCCGTCAGCGTGGCAAAAGACATGAAAGCACCCACAATGGCGGCAAAAAGGTTTGCCCAGAGGGAATTCCCGCCCACCAGGGTCTGGATATAGTGCTCGGGAATCAATGCCGGATAACCGGGACGGCCCAGTAGAAAACCTGCTACCAGAACACCTCCAAGCAGCAGGGGAAAAATCTGTTTCATGAATCCCCAGGTGGCCTCGACCCAGTGAGTCAACTCGTCCGTGGAAAACCAGGCTTTCAGCATGACGCCAAGCACAACCAGCAGAAACGCCGTGATGAACCATTTGGCGGCAAACAGGAAGGCCCATATTCCGGACACGCCGGGTGCCGGGCGGGCAAAGGCGGCAAAGACCAGGATCAGCACCATGGTGAGCAGGCACACAGGGCATCCAAGGGTGCGGGTTTTTTCATCTTCATCCGGGAAATAGACGTTCCCCGCCATCCGGTTGGCGTCATCTCTTCGGAATATCAGGGACATCAGCAGACCGGTGAGAACGGCAAAGGACACCGCGCCGATCGCCCTTGCCAGGCCCAGTTGCCAGCCGAGAACTCTGGCCGTGAGGGCAATCGCCAGGACGTTGATGGCCGGTCCGGAATAAAGAAAGGCCGTTGCGGGACCGATGCCTGCGCCTCGGGTGTAGATTCCGGCAAACAGCGGCAACACCGTGCAGGAGCAGACAGCCAGTACCGTGCCGGAAACCGAAGCCACGGAGTAGGAAAGGATCTTGTTGGCTGTGGAGCCGAAGTATTTCAACACAGATGCCTGAGAAATAAAAACGGCAATAGCCCCGGCAATGAAAAAGGCGGGAATCAGGCAGGTCAGGACATGCTCTTGAGCGTATTCCTGGAGCATCAGAAAGGCCTCTAGACCTGACCGGCGAATGATGGGATGACCCCAGGGGATGAAATAAGCCCCAAGAAAAACCAGTACGATGATTAATAGCTTGTAACGTTCTTTCATACAAATCTTCCTTTTCCCAGGCGGTTAGTCGCTACAGGAAACATGACAGATTCCCGTGGGAGTTTCCTTGGCGTAGGGGAAGTATTTCTTTTTGAACCAGAGAGCCACGTTCACCAGAAAAATGAGAACGGGAACCTCCAGCAGTGGACCGATGACGCAGGCAAAGGCCTCTCCCGAATTGATTCCGAAAACGGAAATGGCTACGGCGATGGCCAGTTCGAAGTTGTTCGAGGCGGCCGTGAAGCTGAGGGTTGTGGACTCTTCGTAGGTGGCCCCCACTTTCTTTGACAGGTAGAAAGACACGAAAAACATCGCCACAAAGTAAATCAGCAGGGGAAGGGCGATCCGAATCACATCCATGGGCAGTTCAACGATGTACTCTCCCTTGAGGGAGAACATGACGAGGATTGTAAAGAGCAGGGCAATCAAAGTGATGGGACTGATCTTCGGGATGAACGTCTCTTCGTACCAAACCTGCCCCTTTGTCTTCAGGCCGACGAACCGGGAGATAATCCCGGCGATAAAGGGAATTCCCAGATAGATGAAAACGCTCCGGGCGATTTGTCCAATCGAGATATCAACGACTGCCCCTTTTAGACCGATCCAGGTGGGAAGAATTGTGATGAAAAGGTAGGCATACAAGGAGAAGAACAGGACCTGGAAGATCGAATTAAAGGCTACCAGGCCTGCACAGTATTCCCGATCGCCGTCTGCCAGGTCGTTCCAGACGATGACCATGGCGATGCAGCGGGCCAGGCCGATGAGGATCAGACCCACCATGTAGCTGTGATAGTTGGAGAGAAAAGTAATTGCGAGCAGAAACATGAGAATCGGACCGATGATCCAGTTCTGAACGAGCGAAAGCAATAGAACCTTGCCGTTGGAAAAGACCTGCCCCAGTTTTTCGTATTTCACCTTAGCCAGGGGCGGGTACATCATCAGGATCAGCCCGATGGCAATGGGGATGTTGGTTGTTTCGACCTGAAAAAGGTTGATGATGTCCCGGATGCCGGGGTAGAGGTACCCTCCAGTTACGCCGATAAACATAGCCAGAAAAATCCAGAGGGTTAAAAACCGGTCTAAAAAAGAAAGTCGCTCCACCGCTGCGTGTGCCATAGTGCCTCCTTTTTTCAGAATAGGTGCGCCGCGAATCTGGTTTCAGAGAGATCAATCATCGCATCGGATAAACATGGAATCATATTTCCATTTGGTAATATATCTCGCAACCTGCCTACAGGCATCCTCAACGCCGGCAAAGAATCTCTTCACGGCGAATACAGGGGATTTTCTCGATAAGCTGGTGTACATCCTCGTCATCCTCTAACCAATGGAGCAGGTTGCCCAGCATTGTCGCGGCATAGGGGCTGTTCTTCCCGTCTGCGGGATAGTAATTCACCCACTGCCCATCCCGCCGGGAATTAACCAGCCCGGCTTCTTCAAGAATTTTCAGATGTTTGGAGGCCGTTGGTTGGGCGATGCCCAACGCGGCCTGGATCTCGCAGACGCACATGACCTTGTGCTGCAGCATCTTCAGCACCTTAACCCGATTGGGATCGGATAGGGCCTTGGTCACTTTCAGAAATTCTTTCATAAAGGAACGCTCCATATTCTTTTTGAGTAATATATTGGGCTTGACTCTTCCTTGTCAAGTTAAAACTATCCAGCTTCTTTCAGCAGTTCAATTATAGTTGACAAACGCAACTAATTCTGAGAAAAAATCTTTCAGACAGTAAAACGCACCTTGATGTTGGGATGCTTCACTGCGGAGAGAAAGGTATTGATCGAATCTGAAGCAAGACAACTAATCGGATTGATTGAAAATATAACATACGCCTTCGGGATGCAGAGCATTGAGGGCCGATGCTGTAACGAAAATATCTCCCACGGTGAGTTTCGCGCCTTGCAGGTTGCGTTGCATCAGAATAGCTGCACCATGCAGGATATCGCAAGAAGTGCGGCGGTTACGAAGAGCGGTGCAACCCGCATCGCCAAACGCCTGGAAGACAAGGGGCTGGCGAATCGTCAGCAGGACAGGAAAGACGGACGGATCTGCTGTGTCACTCTTACGGAAGAAGGCCGAACGCTTCTGAACCGGATTGAGGATCTGCTGATGGCTAAAATGCAGGAGATTCTGGCGGTCATAGACCCGGACATGCGGGAAATCCTCATCATCAGCCTCAGCGCCTTTGTTCGGGCTTCAGAGCGGAAGGGAATTAGCGAAAGTTCGCAGCGGGAAACCTGCTGTATACCGGAGGGAAATCATTTCTCCGGAAATGGTTGATCTAATCAACTATAGGGTGAGAAGATTGATTTTTTTACTACGGAGGCATCAGAAAGAAAAGCCTCGGAACGTTTTTAAGGGCGCCAGACGCCGGAGATAGGCATGGCCGTGGGACTCAATGACAAAATGTCTCTGAAAACAATCGATAAGATGCAGTTGAAACTGGCACCGATAGGCTTAAGCTCAGCGGGAGGGGCTTACTCCGACAAACCTCCCTGCTGAGGTCCCCCAACCTCTGCCGGCGGTGGGGAAATAAATGAGAATGTTCCCGGTTTCATCAGATGGCTGACGACCGGAGTGGGACGGGTTCCGCAGATTGCCACGACGCTTGCCTTTACAGACCATTTCGGCCGTTGGAAGGCCCGGTGGAGTATCGGTCGGATGAACTATATGGTGCCGCCGGGCCTTTATGCGATCGGCGCCCCGACAGCGGATGATCCGGTGCTGGTAACAGCCAACTACAAAATGAGTTATGACATCGTCCGCAGCGTCCTGGGAGGACGAAATGTCTGGCTTCTCGTCCTTGAGACCTATGGCATCAATGTGTGGTGTGCGGCGGGAAAAGGCACCTTCAGCACGGAAGAGCTGGTGCGGCGCATCGACTTGTCCAATCTGGCAATGGTGGTCACCCACCGCCGTCTCATTCTGCCGATCCTTGGGGCTCCGGGGGTGGCGGCTTACGAAGTGACAAGACGAACCGGTTTCAGCATCCGGTACGCGGCCATCCGGGCTGAAGATATTCCGGCATACCTGGACAACGGCATGATGACAACGTCTGAAATGCGGGAGCAGACTTTTACCCTACGGGAACGAGCTGTGCTTATCCCCGTGGAATTGGTGCAGGCCCTCAAGCCAACCATTGTTGTGGCAGCAGCGCTGTTTATCATAGCGGCACTGTTGCAGGCACCTAAGAATGGCCTCGTGACGGTCTACGCCTATCTAGGCGCAGTGATTTCCGGTGTTGCCATTGTGCCGATGCTTCTTCCCTGGCTGCCCGGCAGGAGTTTTTCCTTCAAGGGAGCTCTGACAGGATTTGCATGGATGGCAGCCTTCTATCTTCTTGCCGGGGGGAGAGACTGGAGCGGACCGATGACCGTCGCTGCCTTTCTTGCCCTACCGGCAGTGAGCGCCTTTTACGCGCTAAATTTCACCGGATGCACCCCCTACACTTCGCGCTCGGGGGTCAAAAAGGAAATGCGGGCTGCAATGCCGGCTATGGGAATTGCTTTTGCCTTGAGTGCCATCTCTGTATTGGCGGGAACATTGCTGTGAATCTGGGGTTCTTATGAAAAATTTCAGCTATTTGCGCAATGTGTCAACACTGGCGTTGGATACGGAAAAATGCGTTGGTTGTGGCAGGTGTCTGGAGGTCTGTCCGCACCAGGTCTTTTCACTCGCAGGGAGAAAGGCTCGGATAATTAACTTCAATGCATGCATGGAGTGCGGCGCCTGTGCCAGGAATTGCCCTGTCCATGCTCTCTTTGTCGATGCCGGCGTTGGTTGCGCAACAGGACTCATCAATGAATGGCTTCTTGAACAGAAATTCTATCGTGTCCGTAAGCAATGCTGTGGATGACTTATGGCTATCCGGTCGGTCGTGTCGGGTCTCTTCTTCCGCGATCGTTTTCTGCGCGTCTAATGAATGATAATGATAGTTTGAGGTTATGATGAAAGCCATAACGATCCGCTGGAAAAGGCTTGTTGACGGGGAGGATCGGACTTGCCCTCGCTGTGGCATCACCGGTGAAACCGTTCAAAGCGCGGTCGGCAAGCTGAAAAAATCCCTGGCCGAACTGGGCATTGAGGTGATCTTGAAAATGGAAGCCCTCAACTTTCCCATGTTTTCCCGGGATCCTCTTCAATCCAACCGCATCTGGGTTGGAGAAAAACCCCTGGAGGAGTGGGTCGGAGCTTCCGTGGGGCAGAGCCCCTGCTGCGGGGTCTGTACCGATTCGGAGTGCCGAACCCTGATCATCGGGGGCAACACCTTTGAGGAAATTCCGGAGAGACTCATTATTCAGGCGGGTCTCCTGGCTGCGGCAGAGCTTTTTGCAGACGTGCCGCCGCAAGAAAACCACCAGAAAAATAACCATTAATTAATCAGGAGGTTTGACATGTCACCACAAATCACTTTAGGTCCCTGTTTTTGATGACCGGGAGAACCCCAGGAATACCGTGCCGTATTCTTTCCCGATGGATCCAAGGTCAATGTGACGGGTTTGAACGCTATTTTTCAACATGCTTACAAGGAGGGGAAAATTCCCGATAAGGAGACCGCTCAGTACCTGGTGAGCCAGTTGGGGGAAGTCAATTACATTCCCCCCAACAGCGTCAGAGAGTACGAACATGCGATTCTGAAACACTATGAAGAATATTTCGCTGTGATGGAAAAGCGTCGAAAAGAGAACGATCCGGCTGAGAAGAAGAACGGCTGAGGGAAACTCGGAAGCAGGGATGGACCATCGACCGGGTAGATCCTCTTCAATTTTATTGACACATAATCAGGAATTTCCTATATTTTACCATCGGAAAAATCAGGTTCTTTATCAAACGCAAGTATGATCATGTCCATGACAGCGCAGGGGCTCGTCCGATCCGGCAGCCGGGTGACCACTGGAAGGACAGCGGCCATTTGACAGAGTACCCCGATGATTTGCCTGAATATGCAGGCATTCATTCCAGCACTGTGCCGATCGAACAAGAAGCCGCTTTTGATCGGCACACAACCTTAGGTGGGTACATATGGAACCAAGTCGAAGGAATTTTGTCGAGGCCCTGGGTTCCGGCGTAAGCATTGCCCCGGCATGGCCGGTTTGGTCACCACCAAGAAAAATGATCCGGTGCTGTGGAAAGACCCGCAAGCCAAGCCCCGCTATGCCAGCGTGGGCTGCCCGCACTCCACGCTCAACCAAAGGAGCTTTCCGCCGCGGCTGCAAATAACCTTAACCTATGGAGGTGGACCATGAGCGAAGCGTCAAAGCGAGCCCAAAGCGTATCGCGGCGGGATTTTATGAAGACGGTGGGAGGAGCGGCTGCCGTGGCCGGAATGGCTATGGGCAGCGTTGCCATTCCGGGGCGTGATGCCGCCGCCGCGGGAGGAGAACTGCCCGCCAAATGGGATCAGACCACGGACGTGGTCGTGGTGGGAAGCGGATTCGCCGGACTTGCCGCCGCCATCGAGGCGCGCAACGGCGGCGCAAACGTGATCGTGATCGAAAAAATGCCGGTTCATGGCGGCAACTCGATCATCAACGGCGGGGATTTTGCCGCCGCAGGAAACAAAATGCAGAAGGAAGCGGGAATCCAGGACTCCGCCGAGCTCATGCTCAAGGACATGATGAAGGCCGGTTCCTATCTGAATCACCCCGAACTGGCCAGGATGGTCGCCGACCAGTCCAACGCAACCCTCGAGTGGTGCGAGAACTATGTGGGCGCCAGCTTCACGAGGCTCAACTTTCACGGCGGCCACTCGGTGAAGCGGTCCGTGCAGACCGCCAATGCCTCCGGGTCCGAGCTGGTCAACAAGATGATGGTCAAGGCCCGGTCCCTCGGGGTAAAGTTCGAAATGCGCACCAAGCTCGTGCGGCTGCTGTCGAACAGGGAAGGAAGGATTGTCGGTCTGGAAGTGCTCAAAGGATATCGCTTCCCCGATGACAAAACCGGAAAGACAGCTTTTATCAAGGCCGGCAGGGCCGTGGTCCTGTGCTCGGGCGGCTTCTCACAGGACGTCCGTCTGCGCCAGGTGCATGACCCCCGCCTTACGGACCGCTTTGACTCCACCAACCAACCCGGCGCCACGGGCGAGGCTCTGCTGGCGGCCTGCATGGCAGGCGCCATGGACGTCCAGATGGACTGGATCCAACTCGGCCCCTGGACCAGTCCCGATGAGAAGGGATTCGGCCACGTCCCCCTCTTCTGCGAAAGGCTCGTCGGCTATGGACCCATGATCGACCCCGGGACTGGCAAGCGCTTCTTCAAGGAAACGGGGAACCGGAAGGAGCGGGCCGATGCGATCATCCTCATCGGGCATCCTGTCATCATTTTCGGTGACTCCTATGCCGTAAACAAGCAGGTATTCCCAATCGCCCTGAAGAAAGGCATGGAGGCCGGTGCGATCAAGAAATTCGACACCCTCGAGGAAATCGCGAAAAGTTACAACATCCCCGCTGACGCCTTCCAGACGGAAGTCAAGCGCTGGAACGCCTTCGTCGACAAGAAAAAGGACGATGACTTCGGCTGCATGATCTTCCCCGAAGCCAAAGCGTCGGAGACCCCGCCTTTCTACGTCGCCAGGCTATGGCCCCGCGTCCACCACACCATGGGCGGATTGGTGATCGACCAGAATGCACAGGTCACGGGCTTTGGCATGGAGCCGATCAAGGGGCTTTACGCCGCCGGAGAGGTCACCGGCGGGGTTCACGGGGCTGTGCGCCTCGGCAGTGTGGCCATGACCGACTGCGTCGTCTTCGGGCGCATTGCCGGAACGAACGCGGCGAAAGAAAAGCCGTGGGGTTAACCCCTCAGGGATCAGGACATTCCGGGAGGAAGCCGGACTGCAACCTCTGCCACCACCAGCATGCCCGGAGCGAAGACTCCCGCAGCCAGTGCCACAGCTTCAACTTCAAGGTGCCCTGAAGGCCGCCGGAAGGGGGCTCAAATGGGAATGGGCGTGCTTTTCCAATCGCCCTGACCGCTTCATAAAGAAAGGCAGGACCCTTCACCGGCCCTGCCTTTCCGCTTTCGGACCGGCATCAGAGGCTCCGGACAGCCGTTGATCCAGGTATCCGCTTCTGCCGATCCAGCGCCATGGCGCTCCCGTTTTGCCTCGAGAACCTCCCGTTTCCGGTCGCGGCACGCCCCGGAGCCACCGGCGGATGCACCGGATGTCTGCGTTTTGAAAAACAAAAACAGTTGACACGATGAATGATTTAGGTTGATAACTGTTCCGTTGCTCCGAGGGGAATGGCCCCCGTTTTAGTTGAATCCTGTTGCCGCCGCCGGGAAGATTGTTCCGGCAATCGCCGAAGCGCGTTCAACCTGCAACTTTCATCACCTTGTCCATTTTCAAGCTTCGTAAAGAAAGGAGGGAATGGTTCCATACCGATGGGAGGAGTCGCTTGTTGGAAGCGGACGCTGCTTTATGTGAATGTCGATTCGATCTCCCTGTTTTAGATGCCAGGGGAATTCTGAGAGTCACGGTGGGAAATGCCGTTCTTTCGAGAGCGGCTTCGGTCGGGCTGGCCAAGGCCGTCGACGAACTGTGTGCCATACTGGAGTAGTGCATTGGCGCGAAAGAACGTTATCCTGGAGAAGGCCATGCATCGCAACGCTCCATTTCCATGAGGCATAACAACATGATGATTCTGGACGTGACGGAAAAAGCCGACGCGGCGATCAGGCAGTTTCTGGAAAACCGGACCGGGTCCTCCACCATCCGGATCCTGAGGCAGAATGCCCTGGGGCCCGGGTTGGCGATGGTTATTGACGAGCCCGGGGAAAAGGATCTGACGGTCACGGTCCGGAACATCGCCTTTGCGATCAACAGGGACCTTCTCGATAAGGCAAGACCTATCCGGATCGATTTCGTCGAATGCGGGGGACGGAAGGGATTTCTGCTCACTTCAAGCCTCCCCACCGGTGGATGCGGCTGATCATGGCGGTTTTTTCGGGTTTCAATTTCCGGCACCGGCCCGCTTAACCGGGGAGAGGCTTTCTGTGCTCGGATGATCCGCTTTACGCGGGATTCCCGGAAGCGAGGCGGCCATATCAGGCCCGTTGGAGAGTTCCAGGCGATGAAATGGACTCCATGGACATAAAAACGCCCCCGCCATGAACGTTTCCGGTGAACTCCGCCCTCCTCCGCGGCATTTCTTCCCGTCTGCCGCAACCATCTCAGGCTTGTTCCCTTTCCTCTCGGTATGACGATCCTAGGCCACAGCCTGTAGCGGGGAATGAACGAGGTCTCGTTTTTGTCGGTCCGGTAAGATGATGCTGCAGGGCATTTGGATCGGTTGATTTCCTTTGACAAGTATGCAGATCTCGGGTATCTCTGACTCCTTATTTAAGTTGAATAAAAAAGTTAATTTATGGAGTGTACAATGAAAAAGTGTGCTCTTATTCTGATGGTTCTCCTTTTCTTTGTTGCCCAGCCGACAAACGGCAGTGCCGGCATGAAGTCTTCATCCGCAGAACGCTCTACCCAGGACGATCAGATACCAGATACAGGTTGCCGTAAAGATTCCCGCAACTTCAGCAAGTCCGGCCACAGCAGTGGAACGCCGGCTGATCGGAAGGTCCGGGTTTGTTCCAGCACGAAAAAAAGGCTTAAAGGCAGTCGATATTCCGGGAAGCCTGTTCCCTCCCGGAACATGACGCCCCTGAAAGGTTGTGTGGCCCTGGTGCAGGGAGAAGCCCGCATGCAGCTGAGAGGAAAAGGGGACTGGATAAGCCTGAAAGCCGGGGATCATATTCCTCCCCGGAGCAACCTGAGGACCGGACGGGACGGCGCCGTGGAAATCAAATATGAGGACGGCAGCAGTTTATTGCTTCGGTCCCACACGGAGGTAACGATCATCGAAGCCTGGAAGACCAGGACATCCCGACTGCTGCGCGATTTTTTCCTCAGCGCCGGGCGGGTGACAGCAAAAGTCCAGTCGGTCATGGGGCGATCATCCCGATTTCGCATCCACACCCCGACGGCGATTGCGTCGGTTCGAGGAACGGAATTCCGGGTCACCGTGGACAAGGAGCATGAAACCTGTGTGGAAGTCCTCAAGAGCCGCGTCACCGTCGATACGGCCACAAAGGTCATCAACCTGGCGCAGGGTGAAGGCGCCAGAATAAAGAACCCGGCCAGGCCGCTGCCCCCGCGGAAACTCCTGCTTGCGCCGAACCCCCTGGGCCTGGAATCTCTTTACAACACGGCGCCGGTCATTTCGCTCGCCTCTGTCGGCGGCGCCCAAGCCTATCGCGTGATGGTTGCGAAGGATGAGCAGGGGAAGCAGCTGGTGTGGGAACGCGAGGTCAGACGCGGCGAGCGCGTGACCATGAGCGGTCTTGACGACGGTTCCTATTTTCTCCTGACTCAGAGCATCGATCCGATCGGCCTGGAAGGCGTTCCCTCCGAAGCGTTCCCTTTCACAATCCGGGAAAATCCTCTTCCCCCGATGCTTCTTACCTCCGGGTGTGAGCGCCGGGGTGGAGAAAAGGCGGTGACCCTGGAGTGGTTGTCTGTCGCGGACGCGGCACGATATCACCTTCAGATCAGCGAGGACGGGGATTTCCGGAATCCTGTCGTGGACAGGCCCGATCTGGCGGCCGTGTCATTCAGGGCTGAGGGACTGGAAAACAAGCCCTATTCGTTCCGGATTCGTTCCGTTGCCAGGGACGACAGTCCGGGAGGCTGGTCCGATCCAGTGGCGATTCCCGCACCCTGCCCGCCGCAGGCATCCTCCGGCGCCTGGCCGGATTTCTCTGACGGCATGATCACCCTGAGGTCAAGGAGTGCGGGCGAAGGCTTCAAGTATCATGTTCAGATAGCCAGGGACGATCGATTCCAAGAGATCCTGGTCGATGAGAAGGTGGACGGGCCGGAGATATCGGTCAGAAAACCGAAGGAATCCGGAACCTACTTTGTCCGGATCGCTTCCGTCGACGGAAGCGGCAAAACCGGCAGTTTTTCCCGGCCGCAGAGTTTCGCCATCCAGAACCGGTTTCCGCCCGAATGGATTGGGATTGGGAGTGGAACCGGTCTATTTCTTTTGCTTCTGCTTTTTACCCTTTAAGGCTACCCGGAAGAAGGGGACCGGAAAATCGCTTCCTGCCGTCGATCAGGGCTCCGATCTTTGGCGAAATGCAGGCTTTCAGTCTTCCGTGGTCTGCCGTCAAGGGTCATGAAGCTCTTGTCCGGGGCATGACTTTTATGAAAGAGCACCGCTGTCCATGATGCCCATCCGGAAGATTCTTCTGGCTGCTTTATGCCTGCTGCTCCTCCTCGGCCTCGAGTATCTCGGTTGTTTCGAAGGGATGAACAATTATTTCTACGATCTCGCCTTTCGTTTTCGAGGTCCGGAAAGGCCCCTGGACAAAATTCTCATTGCAGCCGTTGATGAGAAGACGCTTGACCGACTCGGACCCTGGCCCCTGAAACGAACCTGCTATGCTTCCCTCCTTGAAAAAATGAAGCCCTCCGGCATTGTGGCTTTTGATATCCTCCTGTCCGAGCCTTCCCCCCTTGATCCTCTTCTTGCCGAGGCCATGAAAAAAGGCCCTCCGGTTGTTTTGCCGATCCTGATCAACGAGGACCTGATGATTGAGCATCCTGCCCGTGCGCTCTCGGCATTTCCTGCGGGACACGTTCATGTTGAACGGGGGATCGACGGGGTAGCCAGGGAAGTACATCACACGCTCTATTTTCAGGGGCGGCTGCTGCCGTCGTTTGCTTCGATGGTCCATGAACTGGCGGGAGGGCGCTCCCTTTCCCGGGGAGCCCACCCCCCGGAGCCTGAGGACGAAAAAACCATTTTTCAGGAAAATCTCATGAGAATCAATTACGCAGGCGGTCCGGGAACCATCCCCCGCGTTTCTGTCTGCGATGTTGTCCAGGGGGCTTATCCCGAGGACCACTTCCGGGGCCGGATCGTTCTGGTTGGAATTACAGCCATGGGACTGGTGGACAGCGTCACAACCCCCTATGCCGAAACCCGGATGGGTATGTCGGGTGTAGAGGTTCAGGCCAATATCGTCAACAACCTGCTTCTTGGCAACGAGATCCGTGTGGTTTCCCTGGCGGCAAGCTGGTTGATCGGCGTTCCGGTCGCCCTGTTGCTTTATGGCCTTTTTTTCCGAATGACGGAAGGGAGCTGCCTCCTTCTTCTGATCGCCGCCGTGATGATTTATTCCCTGCTCACCCTCCTCGCTTTTTTCGTCTGGCATGTCTGGAACCCGCCGGCTGCAACCATGCTCAGTTTTCTGGTTCTCCTGACTCTGGCCTATCTCCTCAAACTCCATGCAGCGGCGGAAAGTCTCGGTGCGACCTATGCGGCCATCCGGCCGCACCTGAGAAATGCGGGGGGTAAGGATGAGCCGGGTTACGGCAGAGAGGGGATTGCGGGGCTTCTCACCCCCAGGGGAATTCAGCGGCAGGCCCTTTCCCTTCATGGAATCGCGCATCAACTGATCTTTGAAAAGGAGCTGTCCGATCGGATTCTGTTAAGCGACATCTTCGGCGTGGCGGTTTTCGACCCCGATGGAAGGCTGATGCTGGCCAATGGCGATATCCATCGGCTCTGTGCGGAAAATGAAATCTTTCTGAACGCCAGGGATCGTTTTCTGTCCGATCTGGCCGGCCATGTCCTGGAAAAGGAGGCGAGCGAACCGGCCTTCGAGCAATGGCTTCAGATGGGGGCCATTACGGTCTTTCTCGACAGGCCGGAAAGGCGATATCTCAAGGTGGACGTTTCACTGCTGCCCGTTGCGGAGAAGGCGTACTCCCTGTTCCTTCTCACCGACATCACGCAGGTCAAGGAAGTGGAGCTTCTGAAAGGTCAAATCGTATCAATCGTCTCCCACGAGTTGAGGACTCCCATGGCCAATATCCAGGGCTTCAGCGAACTGCTGGCGGGCAGTCTGGAGGGGGATCTCAAACAGTATGCCGGCATTGTCCTGGAGGAATCGGAGCGGCTGACCAAATTTGTCAACACCTTCCTCGACATCAATCGGCTGGAGGAGGGGCGGGAGCGGATGGAAAAAACCCCCGTTTCCGTTCCGGACCTCGTCCGGAAGGCTCGAGTCAAGATGCAGCCCGCGTCGAAGGGCAAGGGCATCGAGCTCCTTGCCGAGGTTCCTGCCGATATGGCTCCCGTTCTTCTGGACCGGGATGTCACCGAGCAGGTCCTTTTGAATCTGATCGAGAACGCCCTCAAGTACAGTCCGCCGAACCGGCCTGTGATTCTTCGGGTTGCGGAAGGGCCGGACTCCGTCATCATCGAAGTGGCTGATAAGGGGTACGGGATCCGGGACGAGGACCGGGACCGGATCTTCGATAAATTCTACCGGGCGAACGTCGCAGGTGCTGAAACTGTGAAAGGATCGGGACTGGGGCTGGCTTTTGTGAAGCGGGCCGTTGAAGCTCAGGGGGGGCGGGTGATCGTCCGGAGCGTCTTTGGAAAGGGATCCACCTTTTCACTTGTCTTTCCCAGAGCGGTGCGGCCGGAGATGTAGGTCCATCGGAATCTCGAAGCCTGCGCTTCAGACCAGGACTTTGCGGACAGCCCGCGCCAGGTCCCCGAGGGACAGCGGCTTCATGAGGAATTGGCGGATGCCGATCTCCTGCGCCCTGACTTCGGAAATCAGGTCGCTGTACCCGGTGCAGAGAATGATGGGTATATCGCTGCGAATCTTCAACAGCTCCTCGGCCAGTTTGTCTCCCCTCATGTTGGGCATGGTCATGTCCGTGATGACAATATCAAAGGAATCGGGCTGAGCGCGAAAAAGCTCCAGCGCTTCCGCGCTGCTCTGTCTGGCGGTCACATGAAACCCGAGGGCCGTGAGCATGGATTTTGTCACGTCGAGAATGGCCGCTTCGTCATCAACGAACAGGACGCGTTCGCTGCCCTTGGGGATCGGCTCCGAGTCTCCGTTGTCTCCGGGTTCTTCCGGTTCAATCAGGGGCAGATAAACACTGATGGTTGTGCCCTCTCCCGGTACGCTGGCGACATGGATCCTGCCGCCGTGATCCCGGACAATGCCGTAAACAACGGATAACCCCAGGCCGGTTCCTTCTCCGGGGCCCTTGGTGGTGAAAAAGGGATCAAAAATCCGGTCAAGAATCGCCGAATCGATCCCGTGTCCCGTATCCCTGACCCGTAATCTGGCGTACTCGCCTGTAGCGAGATGGATGGACGGATGCCGCTTGCCGGGAGGGATTTTTTCCTGAGCGAGTTCAATGTCCAGGATGCCGCCCCGTTCCCTCATGGCATGAAAGGCATTGGTCGCCAGATTCATCAGGATCTGGTGCACCTGGGTCGCATCGGCGAGAATCATGAGGGACTGGTCGGAAATCCGCTGATTGATCTGAATCGTGGACGGGATCGTGGCCCGAAGCATCTTGAGCCCCTCCTTGATGACCGGTGCCAGGAGGATGGGCTTTTTCTCCTGATCCTGAGGGCGGCTGAAAATGAGGATTTGTTTGATCATGTCCTTGGCGCGATTGCTGACCTGGAGGGCCCGGTCAAGATAAAACTGGCGCTTTTCCGGGCTGGGGGTCAGTTTGGTGAGCTCCATGTACCCGATCATGGCGCTCAGGATATTATTGAAATCGTGGGCAATGCCTCCCGCCAGTGTCCCGATGGCTTCCAGTTTCTGGACCTGCTTGAGCATTTCGTTAGCCCGCTTCAAATCCTCCGTCCGCTCCTGAACCAGTTCCTCCATATGGTGGTGGGAGTCCCGCAGCGTTTTTTCGGCCTGTATCCGCCGCGTGACATCCTCGATCAGGATAAGAATGTTGCTGAACTCTCCGCAGGAGGGCAATCTTTTTACGGACAGGATGCGTTCTTTGCCATCCTCTGTTTCCGGCTGCTCGATCAGGATCTGATCCGGAGAGTGGGAACCGAGGAGCGACTCTATCTGGGTTCTCGCCTCTCCTTCAAAGAGGGTGGGAAGCGGAACAAAGAGGATCTGATCCTGTGTCTGGTCCAGGATCTTCATGGCCGGAGCATTGACATAAACAATCTGGCCGGAGCAGATCTCAATGATCCCTTCCGCAATGCTGTCAAGCATTGTCTGCAGGTATCGGTTCTTGGCAATCAGTTCCTTGGTCAACTGCCTCGCATTGGTGCATTCCAATCCGATCCGGCCGGTTTTCCCCGGGCGGGAACCGCTGGTCTGCACATCTTCAAGGAGGGCTAAAATATGGGATTCCGTCTCCTTGAAAGAACCCTTGGCGATCAGGGCATCGGCGCCTATGCTAGAAGGATCCAGATCCAATTCATGGGCTGCCGCTGACATGATGGCCAGAAAGACGCTTTTCAGGGAATCCATCCGGCGGATTTTCTGGCACAACTCATCACCGTTGATGTTCGGAAGAAAGTAATCACAGAGAATGATGTCGGGGGTATAATGTTCCAGAGCCCTGAAGGCTGACAGAGCGTCCATGGCCGTGACGACCTCATGTCCGGCATCGGTCAACTTTTTTTCCAAAAACATGCTGAGATGGCTATTGTCGTCAATGATGAAAATTTTTTTCCCCATGGTACCATCCTTAAAATGTCAGGCGAGTAATGCGCTCACAGAGCGACATAAAAACTGGTATAAAGGCAAGTCAACGACCCCGGTTTGCACTCGATTCAAGTCCAAAGAAGGAGGCCGTTACCGGCCTGAGCCAGAAAAAATCAACTTTAATGAGGAAACGGAGTATGGCATATGCCTTTTCATCATTCAAGGTTAAAAAAGAGACCAGAAAAAAATGATGCCTCTCCCCTGCAAGGTCCTCAGGCTGCAGAGGAGGGAGGCCGGAGAAAGGACCTCTCCGGTCGGCAGGTTTGGCCGTATCCGGGGCGTCATGTTCCGGCGGCAGGCAGCGGAGAACGAAACATGCGGGTAAGGCCGCAGGTCCCGGCTCGTGAACCAATAAATCATCTATCTATATAAAATAACTTGTGAATTATAAATTTAAGTTTTGTTGAGATGGAAATTCGTCTATAGTGATTATCAGAGATGATTCAAAAAGACAAAACGAACGGAAAGGTTTCCGTCGATTCGGGAGTCATGTTATGCCGTCGGAACAGCAGAGCCGGAAGATCATTTCCGGGATCTCATCGAAGACCGCTGGCGACGAAGGGGGTCGGACTTCATCAGATCTTCCCGGCCTTCATCAATCTTTCGTCCGGGGTTTTCTGCACACACCCATCGGTGCTGTTCCCGTCGTGGAAGCCGATCTTTCCCGCCGGGATCTGCTCGGCAGCCTCAAGGTCCGCTTTGGAATCGGCTGGAGGAACTACTCTCTTGATCCGGGCCTCTACGCCCTGGGCAGACCGGACGAAGCGTCCCCGGTGGTGGTTTCGGCAAACGATAAAGCGAGCTTTGACCGTCTGCGGGAGGCCCTTTCCGGCAGGTCCGCCTGGATTCTCGTTCTCGACACGCAAGGGGTAAATGTCTGGTGTGCCGCCGCGAAAGGGGATTTCGGGACGGAGGAGCTGGTCCTTCGCCTGCAGTCCAGCGGGCTGGGACAGGTGGTGAAGCATCGGCGGCTGATCCTGCCGCAGCTTGCAGCCTCGGGAGTGGCCGCCCACGAGGTTCGAAGCCGGACCGGCTTTACCGTTTCCTATGGCCCGGTGGAGGCCTGCGACCTTCCCGCATACCTGGATGCCGGGATGAAGGCGACGGAGGCCATGCGGAGAAAGACCTTTCCCCTCCGGGATCGGATCGCCCTTATTCCCATGGAATGGATTTCCAGCCTGAAGCTTTTGATTCCGCTCTGTCTTTTTTTCCTGCTTGCCGCCGGGATAGACGCAGAATACGGATGGAAGACGGCTCTTGCCTTCGATTCAGGACTCTTCATGGTCTATGCCCTGCTGGGGGCATTTTTTTCCGGGACGACGGTCACTCCGGCGCTTTTCCCGTGGCTGCCGGGCCGGACGTTTGCCGCCAAGGGGCTGTGCCCCGCCTGGATCATCGTCCTGTTTCTGCTCAACGCCCGGCTGACCTCCCCCCTATCTCTGCCGAGGGTTCTGGAGTCTTTTTCCGTCCTCTTTCTTGTGCCCGCCGTTTCCTCCTTCCTGGCCATGCGATTTACCGGTTCTACGCTCATTACCTCCCTGTCCGGGGTGCGCAGGGAAATGCGCCTGGCTCTTCCCCTGCAGATCGCCGGAGGGCTGGCGGGTCTGGCGCTCTGGATTGCCGCGAAGACGCTCCGGATTCTTTGGTGAGGAATGTCAAGCAGCCGACAGGAGTGTTGAAAAAGCACGATGGAAACGCTGCTCTGCTTGGAACATGTTGTAACTCTGCAGCTGGACGGGGAAAAGTGCATCGGCTGCGGCATGTGTCTGGAGGCCTGTCCCCGCCGGGTCCTGCTCTGGGCGACAGATGAGGAGCACCCCATGCAGATGCTCATCAAAGTGGTCATCAGTGTGTCCGTTATTGTCCTGGCGACTGCCCTTGCCAGGAGGTTTCCTCTGCTGGCGGGCCTGATCGGCGTCATGCCGTTGACCGGTGCCCTTGTTCTGGTCTGGGTCTATCTTGAGAACGGGGGCGATCCACAGATCATGCAGAGCTTTGCCAAGGGGGCATTCTGGGGCATCCTGCCGACCCTGCTGTTCTTTTTTGTGGCCTTTCTGTGTTTGAAAAAAGGGTGTTCACTGCCGGAGGTCCTAGCCGCGGGTTTTGCCGCCTGGACCGCAGCTGCCTTCCTGCACCAGTGGCTGCTGAAATAAGAGCAGCGGCTTCAGGAACATCGTGTAAGGATCGCCCTGGCAGTCCCCTTGGAATCTTTCTGGAAGAAAGGAGATCGCGTGATGAAGAGAAAAACGAAGGATCGAGGCTGGAGCCCTTACCTCGCCGGGGCCCTTCTGGGGCTCCTGGCCGTCGTCTCCGTATGGGCGACGACCGCTCTGCTGGGGAAGAGCACCTATCTGGGAGCCTCAACGACATTCGTCCGTGCCGCCGGCCTTTTGGAGCGGACGGTTGCCGGAGAGCACGTGGCGGCGAACGAGTACTTCAAGAAGGAAAAGGTGCGCGTCGATTGGCAATTCATGCTGGTTTGCGGCATTTTCCTGGGAGCGCTGGTCTCGTCCCTCTCCGACAGGAGCTTTAAACTGGAAGGTGTTCCCCCCGTGTGGAAAAAGCGCTTCGGGCCGTCCGTCGGGAAAAGGGCGGCCGGAGCCTTCCTCGGAGGCATTGTCGCCATGGTAGGCGCCCGGATGGCGGACGGCTGCCCCAGCGGCCATGGCCTCAGCGGCATGATGCAGCTGTCGGGAAGTGCCTTTGTGGCGCTGGCGATGTTTTTCTGCGTGGGTGTCATTGTTGCGGCCATTTTCTATGGAAGGAGGGCGTCATGAGCACGGAACAGATACTGGGCCTGATGACGGGTGTGGCCTTCGGGTTTCTTCTGCAGAAAGGTCGCGTGCTGCGATTCGAGAAGCAGCTCGGCGCCCTGATGCTCAGGGACATGACCATCTTCAAATTCATGCTTTCGTCGATCCTCGTCGGCATGGTGGGGATTAACCTGCTATCCGACGCAGGAATCATCACCTTGAGCCATAAAGCCATGAATGTCGGCGCCGTGGTGGTGGGCGGCGCCCTGTTCGGAGCCGGCTGGGCCATCATGGGCTTCTGCCCTGGCACATCCGTCGGCGCACTGGGGGAAGGACGCTGGCATGCCCTGTTTGCCGCCTTGGGCATGGTGGCCGGGGCGGCTCTCTATGCAGAGCTCTATCCTTTTTTCAAATCCACCGTTCTGGCGTGGAAAAACTTCGGCAAGATCGGCCTGCCGGAAGTGACGGGCCTTTCGCCATGGGTCATCATCGCCCTGTTCTGGGCGGCCACGATTTCCCTGTTCGCCTGGTTCGAAAAGAAAGGGCTGTGAAGGGCAACGGCGAGACAACGCGACGGAGATGTCGTATCGGCCGGGTTTGTTTGTAAGGAAAAGTACGGGGAAGCTCACGGTAATCGTTGGCCGGGAAGAGAGGGCCCTCTGAGAGGAAAACGCGTCTGATCCGGCGGGGAAACCCCTGTCGGTCTTCAAGGAAAGTGCTGACGGGCTGAGGCTCTATGAACATCAAGCTGAGAAGGGCTTATGAAGCCCCGCAGGAAGAAGACGGATTGCGGATTCTTGTGGACCGGCTCTGGCCACGCGGCGTGTCCAGGAGTTCGGCTGGGATCGATCTGTGGCTCAGGGAAATCGCCCCCAGTGACGCTCTCCGGAAATGGTTCGGCCATGATCCGGAAAAATGGGCCGGGTTCCGCGACCGCTATGCCGGGGAACTCGACCATAAGCCCGAAGTCGTTGAAGAACTTCGGAAGAATGCCTGCCATGGCACGATCACGCTCGTGTATGGCGCCAAGGACACGGAGCACAACAATGCCGTTGTCCTGAAAGAATATCTGGAATCGGATCGGAACCAGCCCTGAACGCTGTCAGGCTCCAGGGAAAACAAGGAGGCGGCAATGACACATCGGATCGATGAACTGATCGTCAAGATCAAGGAACTTGAAGAGGAAATGGAGATTGAGTTCCAGAGGAAACGGGAAGATCTCCTGACCAGCATCGACAGGAAGCGCTTCCGCCTCAGTGAAGAGGTGGCCCTCCAGCAGCGCCGTTTCAGACAGGGCGTGGTCCGTTTCCTGATCGAAGCGCGGCTGCTCAACATCCTGACGGCTCCGTTGATCTACTCCGGCTTTCTCGTTTTCGTGCTGCTGGACCTGCTGATTTTTGTGTACCAGGGCATCTGCTTTCCCGTGTACGGCATTCCCAAAGCGAAACGATCCGATTATCTCGTCTTTGACCGTGTGGATCTTCCCTATCTCAACGCCATTGAGAAGTTCAACTGCTTCTACTGCTCCTATGCCAACGGCCTGGCTGCCTATTTCCGGGAGGTTGCCGCCCGCACGGAGCAGTACTGGTGTCCCATCAAACATGCCCGCCGGATTATGGCCGCTCACGACCGCTATCCCCGATTTTTCGAGTACGGCGATGGCGAAAGCTACCGCAAGGGGCTGGAGCGGCTGCGCAAGGAATACGAGAAGCAGGGAATTTAAACGGACTGTGCCGATGCCCGGCAGGGCGGCATCATCCGAAACCCCTGCATCCTCTATCTTTCCCGTTCCTTATCCCCTGGACGGGAACAGGGCGTGGTGCGCGTCCCGAAAGCCGTCCTTGCCGGTGGCCAGCATCAGGGTGAGGGGCATGACCTTCCGGGCAAGAACGAGCATGTCGTTCACAAGCCGGCGGATGTCCCACTGGGCGTGAGCGTCGGCCCGCAGGCGGGCCATGTGGTAGAGCTCCCGGGCATTGACCTTGAGGAGGACCCGGCGGCGGTGTGCATTGGTGAGGATGTAGGCGGCGGCTTCCGGAGCCGTTGAGGCGATCCGCTGATAGACCGCTTCCGTCCGGGCAATGACTTCCCGGAAGGTTGGTTCCATGCCGGTTTCCACAATGGCGTCGGGAATCGTGACCCCGAGATCGGGATGGTAGTCCTGAACGGTAAGGGTGGCCATCCGGTGCCGTTTGAGCTGGGCGAAGCAGCTTGCCGAGAGGGTCAGCTCAAAGGTCAGGTCCGCATATTCAAACTCCCTCAGAACCGCATCATGCTCCGATAGGAAGCGGAGGGCCTCCTCCAGAAGGGCCGTTTTTTCGGTGGGGCTCATCCGGTGCACCAGGGTCCGGCATCGGTGGAGGGACAGGGACAACGAGGAATGAAGCAGCGCCGCCAGGATACGTTCATCGGCGTCCGGCGCGGCCTCGATCAGGCGGACGCCGCCCATTTGCCGGCCTTCTTCCCCGCCTTCACCAACCTGCGGATCTTCCCCGTCGGCATATCGGGCCGACAGGGCTCCGCCTGCCCTGCGCAGAGCCGGCCGGGTGTCCCGGTCAAAGGGGGTGGGGTCGGCGTAGCGGATGAGGGACGGCGCAACTTCAAAGGTCCTCTCGTAAAGCTGCCGGCTGATGGCCCGGCACTCCGTTAAGGGATGGGCGGCCAGCCGCCGCAGCATGAGTTCAAGATTCCGGGTGTTGAGGGTCATCCCCAGCTGAGCCTCCGTTGCCAGGGAAACGATGTAGCGGGCGTCCTCCTTGGCCCATCCCTCCAGGATGGCCCGGTTCGCGGGGAGGGCGGCCATTTCCGGATGCTTTTCCAGGACGTAAGGCAAAAGCTTTTCATACAGGGCGTGATAGAGGGCGTTCTGCTCCCCGATCATTTCCCGGAAGGCCTCTTCCAGCCCCGCCTGCCGGACCTCATCGGGAATCACGAAATCGTCAGCCAGCAGGATGTAGCGCTGGGATTTCTCTGTGTAGGAACAGAGGCGGCATTTTTCGATTTCCTCCGCCGCCAGCCGGGAAATACCCAGGATATCGATGTTGAAAACGGCGTGTTCGGCAATGGAGCTGTGTCCCAGACCGAAGACGATGGTCTGGTTGGACTGCCTGGCCTTTTCGACCGTCTCCCGGGCAACGGCCCGCAGCTCATCAACAGGCCGGGGATCGCGGCTTATGCGGGCATAGGCGGCGGAAAGGGTTTCAGGGGTCAGATTGCGCAGATCAGGCCGGGCAGCCTGCAGCTGCCGGATCGTTTCGTAATCCAGGTTATAGCCGGCCAGAAGAATCTTCATCATGAAAAGGCTCCTAATTAGAAAAAACCCGGGCAGGATATCCATGTGCGCGGATTTAATCAAGGGGGGATTACGATCATTCCTCTCGAAGAATGGTCGGGAGGTTCTGCGCGATTTCCCATGTTCAAACGGCCGGTCTTGACGGCTGAATCCAGGGAAAACGGTTTGCGAATGATTCCGGCGCCGTCCCGCCCGTCGATCAAGCGCGGACCCTTCGGTGGGACCGGGCCGGCGGGATCGCTGCGCCGTCAGAGAATGCCGCGGAGCAGTTCGCTCATCTCAGGACAACGCAGATAGCCATAGATCTTGTGATAATTCTTTTTGCCGTCCGGTCCCTGGTAGTTGTTCAATATCAGGTCGTCTTCAACCCTGACGCCCCGGTCGTTGGCCTCATAATCATTCCGGAGGCGGGCATCAAAGGCGACAGGATCTCTCGGGTCAGACAAATTCACCCACCGCTTCACGACGCTGGGGGTGCGGAGAATGTTCCATTCTTTGGCGATTCTCGCTGCAACCGTGGGAAGCCCGAGAGGGGAGCCGATCGTGACGAAATTATCGACTCGATACGTCATATCGGTGTCTCCAAGCTCTCTGAGGGCATCATACGCAATGATGGATCCCATCGAGTGCGCAATGAGGGTGATTCGCCGGTTCTTGCTGCCGTCGATGGCATCTTTCACCAATCCCCTCAGCTCGGTGCGGTTTTCATGGCTGCTGTAATACAGGCCAAGGTCCGTCAGCTTCCTGTTCAGCACGGCCTCGGTAACCAGGCCGAACCCGAACCACTCCTTGGCCTTCTGGATCATGTCGCCCGGAACATCAGAGACATATCCTCTGAGTTGGTCCATAAAGCCGTCCCGGTATTTCTTGATCGGTTGGTCTGAAGGGGTCGCGACATAGGGTTCGGGATCGGGGCTTACCGGATCGGGGTAATTAAGATGCGCCCAATGGACCGGGATATAGTCGATGGTCTGGATGTCGAGGGAGCAGTTTCTTTTTAATCCTTCCCGGATCGCCGCGATCCAATCCTGGGCGTGTTTCTCCCGGGGCGGCTTGTTTGCGAGTCCATGAACACCGATAATGACATAAGACATGATCAGTCTCCTTTCTCATTTTTTTGGAGGATGACGTGCCCTCGGGGCAAAGCAATGATCCAGGAAAAAATCTTGTCTGAATGGCACGGTGAAGTCAAGAAGAAATGGTTCATTAAGCAATATCATATTCAGAAGTTGACTCATCTTTCGCTGTGAGGATCCCTGACCTGGATGAAGAAGATCAACCGGCTGGAAGATTTTTCTTGACAATAGAACGGTCGTTCTATAATAGTGAGTCATGAAAGAAAAACGAACCGTTCAGAGCGTGAAACAACAGATTGCCGCGTTCTTCCGCGAGAGCAGGCGGATGCCGACCTATGAGGAGATGGTGGCGCTCCTCGGCGTAAAGTCGAAAAGCGTTGTGCATTTCTGGGTGGGCAAACTCATCGAGGCGGAGATCCTGGAGCGGGATTCAAAGGGGCGTCTTGCCTGGAAGCAGCGGCCCTTTTCCATCCCCCTGGTCGGAGAGGTCGCCGCCGGTTTTCCCTCTCCGGAAGAAGAGGAGCTGAGGGATATCCTCTCCCTGGATGAATACCTGGTGTCCAGGCCCGAAGCAAGTTTTCTGCTGCAGGTATCCGGCGATTCCATGATCGGGGAGGGGATTATGCCGGGGGACCTCGTGATTGTGGAAAAGGGCCGGGAGCCGAAAAACGGCGACGTGGTGATTGCCGAAGTGGACGACGAGTGGACCATGAAAACCTTTCGAAAAGAAAAGGGCGAGGTCTATCTTGAGGCGGCCAATCCGAACTACCCGCTCATCCGGCCTCGGCAGGAACTGAAGCTGGCCGGGGTGGTCACGGCCGTCGTCCGGAAATACCATACCTAGGGCGGGACTGAGATAACAGACAGAAAACCTGATTTTTCATGTGACAGGAGGGTAGAGATGAGAACAATGACCGCAGGAAACGCCGGATATTTGAGCGGAAGAAATGCCGTGGCCCGGTGCCCCTTTGACCTTGGAAGGCAGCTCCGCCGCTTTCAGCGCTATGTCGAGACTTCCGATTGGGACGAGCAGCTGATCCGATTTGCAGCCCGCTATGACAGGGCCCTCGTATACGTCGTGGCCGGATTGGCTCTTGCCGCCGCTTTCTCCCTGTCACAATCCCTTTGATGTTTCCAGTTTCAGCGGCCGATGCCGCGATACTGAAAACCGGCACAACGCCGAGGCGGATGCACGGCGTTGCGTCGGATGCGGCACGAAATCCAGTCGCCGCTTCTCTTTCCTTCCCGCCTTCGTGAGGCCCCCGTTCTCCATAAGATATCCGGGAATTTAAATAATGGCCCCGGAAAGCCTTTAATGATAGAATGGCCGATCTTTGCCGCACTCAGGAGCTTTGGTCCGGTTCATGTCTCTCGTTATGATTCGAAAATCCTCGTACCGGTACGAAACGTTGCAGCCTTTGGTATTCGCCATGCTGGATCGTTTCGGAGGACGGAACCTCTCCGCCCGGAGCCGGGTGCTGATCAAGCCCAATCTGATGACCTACGCCGCCCCTGAACAGGCCCTCTTGACGCATCCTCTGGTCATCAAGGCCGTTGCGCAATACGTCCTGGAGCGGGGCGCCCGCCCCCTCATCGCCGACAGTCCGGCGCTGGGTTCCTTCGGCAGGATTCTTCAGGAAAGCGGCATTTCGGAAGCCCTGGCCCCGCTGAACGTGGAATGCCGCCCCTTTCAGGAATCCCTGAAAATCGACATCGGCCCGCCCTTCGGATTCATCGACATCGCCAGGGAAGCGATCGAGTCGGATTTTATCATCAATCTCCCCAAGCTTAAAACCCACCGCCAGATGATCCTCACGCTGGGCGTCAAGAATCTCTTTGGGTGCATCGTAGGATACCGCAAACCGGAATGGCACATGAGGACAGGGGTCAATCATCCCCTCTTCGCCCGGCTGCTGGTCCAGATTTACCAGCGGATTTCTCCTGCCGTTACAATCCTCGACGGGATTCTGGCCCTGGAGGGGGAAGGGCCTGGAAAACGGGGAGTTCCGAAGGAGATCGGCCTGCTGATCGGAAGTGACAATGCCCTGGCCATCGACAGAACGGTTTGCCGAATCCTGGAACTGGAGCCGGAGGCAATCCCCGTCCTGAAAACCGCCGGTGAAAGGGGGCTTCTGGAAGAGCCGCTTTCCATCGACGGCCAGCTGGAGCCTGTCAGGTCTTTTGAGCTACCCCGGTCCGTGCCGTCTCTGCTCTACGGCCCCCGGATCCTGCAGCGCTTTCTCAGGCTCTACTTCCTTCCCAGGCCCGTTGCCGAACTGGATCGCTGCCGGCATTGCGGGGCCTGCTGGGACATCTGCCCGGCGAAAGCCATCAACGGAAGCGTTCGGCCCCTGAAATTCATCTACGACCAATGCATCCGCTGCTTCTGCTGCATCGAAGTCTGTCCCCACGGCGCTCTCCACACGGTGGACCCCATGCCGGCCCGCCTGGTTCGAATGCTTCTGGCCCGCCGGTGACGGCCGGGAGGAGGACAGTTCAGAGATAAGAAATTATGGTGTTATCTTTATGATTTTATATTAGATCTTGACAAGGCTGCATGGCATGATTATATCTGCGGGGTTGAAGGAATGGAGTTGAAATGCTGTCCGGACCTAAAAAATATTGCAGGTCTTTCCTGCAAAAAATCGGGTTGATTCCCGGAGTTCAAGGAGTTTCCGTTATGAGTGAAAACAAGTCGTTACACCGGTTCGAGGGGGCCTCGAAATATATTCTCGACGAGGAGCTTTCCAAAATCGTCAATGTCTCCATTGCCATTGAAATGCCGCTGCTGCTGAAGGGTGAGCCTGGTACGGGAAAGACCATGCTGGCCCATGCGATCGCAGAAAGCCTCAACATGCCGCTCATTGTCCTGAACGTCAAATCCAGCATGAAGCTGCTGGAGGCTCTCTATCAGTATGACACCCTGACGCGTCTCAATGACAGCCGTTTCGGTGATTCTAAACGGGATGTGAGCGATATCGAAGAGTACATCAAGATGGGCAAGATCGGCCAGGCCTTTGTGGCCGATGAGCGCACGGTTCTGCTCATCGATGAAATCGATAAGGCGGATACGGATTTTCAGGACGACATGCTCGACGTGCTGGACCAGATGCAGTTCGACATCATCGAAATCGACAAGACGATCAAGGCGAAGCATCGGCCGGTCATCATCATCACGTCCAACGCCAAGAAGGACCTGTCGGACCCCTTCCTGGGGCGCTGCAACTTCCATCACATCGCTTTCCCCGATCCCGATGTCATGAGGCAGATTGTGGATGTCCATTTCCCCAGCATCAATGACGACATGGCGGAGGCCTGCATCGCCACCTTTTACCGGCTGCGGGAATTCCGAGGCATCGAGAAGAAGCCGGCCACGCGGGAACTGATCAACTGGATTCGCGCCCTCAAAGCGGATCCGGACTTCAAGGTCGGCAAGCTGCGAAGGGGGGATTCGCCCTACCTCGGCATCCTGTTCAAGAAGAGCGCGGATTTGAATCTTGCCGCCCAACAGATGTCACGCCTGAGAATGTAAGGGGGGATTTTCTTGTTTACGCAATTTTTTTACACCCTGCGCGAGAAGGGGATCCCGGTATCCCCGACTTCCTTCCTCCGGCTGCAGAAGGCGTTGGGATTGGGGATGGTGACCTCCCTCGAGGATTTTTACACGGTGGCCCGCTCTATCCTGGTCAAGAGTGAGCGCTATTTTGATCTCTATGATCAGATCTTCGCCTATCATTTCAAAGGGGTGGCCCTGGAGGAGCCCGATATCGAGGAAATATCGGACGTTGTTCGGGCCATGCTGGAGGACTGGCTGAATAAGGATCCCGGGGCGTTGGCCCGGGAGCTGGGCATCGACGAGCAGGAGATGCAGAAAATGACCCCGGAAGAGCTGGTGCAGTATTTCCTCGATCGCCTCAAGGACCAGACAGAGGAGCACCACGGGGGACACAAGTGGATCGGCACCGGGGGGACCTCACCCGTCGGCCATTCAGGTTACCATCCGGGAGGAATGCGCGTTGGCGGCCGTTCCCGGAACAAATCGGCCATCAAGGTGGCCATGGACAGGCGTTATAAGTCCTATTCCCTGGAAGGCCCTCTGACCCAGCGCCAGATGGGCGAGGCCCTGAAGCGTCTGAGGCGCATGGTTCCCGAGGGGCCGAAAGACATCGTCAATGTGGACAAGACCATCTATGAAACGATGCGCAATGCCGGCGAGGTCGAGATTGTCTTTGACCGCCGGATGACGGACCGCCTCAAGGTGATCCTGATGATCGACAACGGCGGCTGGTCCATGGATCCCTATATTCAAGTGGTGCAGACCCTGTTCAGTTACGCCCGCACCCAGTTCAAGGATCTGAAGATCTACTATTTCCACAATACCGTCTACGATCATGTCTGGCAGGATCCGGAGCGCCGCCACAAGGCGGAGGCCATCGAGGATTTTCTCCGCAAGGAGCCGGATACGCGCCTGATCATGGTGGGAGACGCCAGCATGGCACCGTCGGAATTGATGCATCAGAATGGGGGGATTTACTATTTCCATCGGTCCTCTATTGCCAGCATCGAGCGGCTGAAAATGATGGCTCGGACCTTCCGCCATGCCGTCTGGCTGAATCCCCAGCCGGAGTGGGAATGGCGCCATACCTGGACCATCGGGATTGTCCAGGATGTCTTTCCCATGTTCGAGTTGACCCTGGACGGTCTGGAGAAGGCAGTCCGTCACCTGGTGTCACGCAATTAACAGTCCAGGGTTTTCTGTTTCTTATTGCAGCGGCGGCCGGCTTTTCCGCCTCCGCCGCTGAATTCGGCCCTTCCTTGCCTTTCTGTCATGCCTAACAGGGGTTTCCCCCCGCTGTCTACTTGACGATTCTGAAGATGTCTTTAAATTTTTCGGAGGCGGCTGTCCGTAAAAGCTCGAAGAGGACCGCCTCCGTGCAGGTGAGTCTGCCGCCGGCATCCCCCATCATCTTCAAACCGATCTCACGGTTCCGGGCTGTCCGCGAGGAGACGGCGTCGGCGACGATGTACACTTCGTAGCCCGCTGCGAGAAGATCCCGGGCGGTCTGGTAAACGCAGATATGTGTTTCAATTCCCGTCATCAGGACCTGTCGGCGTCCCGTTTTCTCCAGGGTTTCCCGGAAGCCGGGATTCTGGAAGCAGCTGAAGCTTTCCTTGGCGATCGGGGTCATGCCTTGGAACAGGCCGGCGATTTCAGGGATCGTCGGTCCCAGTTTGGCCGGAATCTGTTCGGTGACGATCAGGGGGATGTCAAAGGTCTGTATCCCCTGGATGATTTTCCGAACGTTTTCAAACAGGGATCCCCGGTCGTCCATGGCCTGTGCCAGATTGCCCTGGAAATCAATGACGAGCAGAATGGTCTGATCGATAGTCAGCATGCTGAAAACCCTCCTTTATCCTTAAAAGCGCTGGGCGCTGTTGCGTTATAGTGGGCCATCGGTTCCGTTTAACCGTTCCCGGTCATTGCGGATCGCGGCAAGCTGCCGATGGATTTCGATAAGGGCCTTGTCCTGGGCGGCGAGATGATCGAGAATCGCCCGCAATTCCTCTTCCTCTTTCACATTGAGATCACGGATGTTGCAGAAGGGAGGATGCCGATGCTCATAGGGTTCGGGAAAACGCGGAGAACTCATAAATCGCACCTCTTGATTGATCCGGTGAGGATGTTCTTTCGGGTGCGATTATAGAAAGGGCCGGACAAAGTATCAAGACGGAATATCCCGACGGTTTGTTTGGAGAGGCTCATGGCATTCCTTTTGACAATTCTGCAAAGATGTTATAGCAAGTCGTCCCATGGAAAGATATAAGCAAGAACTCCTGAAGAAAATCGGCCTTACCGAAGAAGATCTGCAGAAGTCCTCCAAGCTTGTCAATCCTTCGGAGGAGCAGATCATCGACGGATTGGAAAGGCTGCTTGAAGAGCTTATCAAAGAGGAAGAACAGGAAAAGGGCGATTGAGCGCCCCCTGCCGTTTCGATGGGCTCCGATTTCATGCGCCGCGGCGTCTTCTCCTACACAGATGCCTGACTGCGGCCTTTCGTGTCGAAGTAGTGAGATCGGGCAGAGACGAACCCTCAGAATAGCCCTCTCTCATCCGGACCGCATCGACCGGGTACAGGAGCTGTAAAAGACCCTCCGGGAAGGTTTCTCGAAATATTCTTCCGCTATTTGTTGATTTAACAGAACATTTCTATTGACTTTTAGCAGAATGGCCTTTAAATGCTGATTTAGCGAGTGCGTGTGCGGTGTAAGTGTTGTGGGCAGTGACGAACGACATTGATGAGGAGGGGTAGAGATGAATAAAGGCGATCTGGTTGAAGCGGTAGCGAAAGTTGTCGGGAAAAAGAAACTGGCGAGGGAAGCCGTGGGATGTGTTCTCGAATCAATGACCGAAGCACTTAAAAAGGGCGAATCTGTAACACTCATCGGTTTCGGCACGTTCAAGGTTGCGAAAAGGGCAGCCCGAACCGGAAGAAATCCGCAGACAGGAAAACCGATCAAAATCAAGGCGAAAAAGGTCCCAAAGTTTACGGCCGGCAAGATGCTCAAGACTGCCGTGGCAAAAAAATAACGACATCCGTTCTTTAAAGAAAGGGCTTCCCGTGTTTCACTGAACATGAGAAGCCCTTTTTTTTGCGCGAGTTTTAAGCGCAGTGAATCAGCGAAGGGCAAAGCAACCATTTCCGCTTGTTTGCCGAACCGGAATGAGGCGCAGGCCGAATGGGGGTACAGAGCGAAGCGGAATATAAAGACATCTAATCACGAAAAATTATCTGTATGATGTCTATTGATAATTTCCTGTAGCCAAGCGAGGGACAGTCTCGGCCGCCGTGCAATCTTGCCATCAGATATCGTCGGGCACATGCCGTGGGTGTCTGCCCGAAGCGCAATCAAAACAGGATTCTTAACGGGCTAATTCTCAAGGAAGTGAGCCGATTCCTCAAGAAGGAACGCCGCCCCTGTTTTTCGATGAAGAATATCCTGTGAAGCGAGCCCGCCCCTCTACTCCGAGCCGTCAGAAGAAATGTCTGACATCAATCGTCGGCATTGGGCATGAGCTTATCCGGCGGACTCTGCAGACCGCGGATATCGCGGGACATCACATGGGTATATATCTCCGTTGTCTTGACATCCGCGTGGCCGAGGAGTTCCTGAATGACGCGGATCGTGACCCCGTTTTCCAGCATGTGCGTGGCAAAACTGTGACGCAGCGTGTGACATCCCACTCTTTTGGTTCATCCGGCTAATGAGTACCTCTGGGTATGCAGGTGATAGAGTCGGAGTTTGAAGTATTCCATATCCCTGAATCCATAGGCCTGCCTCTTTAAGGTTTTAAGCTTGTTGTTTGTGCCCTCAAGGGCGGCATTTGCAATGTGATGCTTGAAATAATTGAGAGATATTGTCAATAGTTGTGGTCCCTCGGTCTTAAATGACGTTCACCCGGTCAGCATCAAAAAGCTTCAGCGGTTATTGAGACACCAAACGCAGACTACAACAGGGATATACCTCAAGAAGATTGATGATCTGGCCGTTGGATTAAGGCTTTTGGAAAAGAGGGACGCACCTCGGGACACCCAAATAAAAAAGCAGTTATCTAATTAGATAACTGCATGTATTTATTGGTAGTCCCACGGGGAGTTGAACCCCGGCTTCCGGCGTGAGAGGCCAGCGTCCTAACCACTAGACGATGGGACCATGAGGGCAGTTTCTATGCAACAACACAGAAAAAGTCAAGGCAAAAGATTTCAGGACAAGCGGTGATTCCGGATGTACGACACCGCTCGCCGGATGCGTGAAGACACACGCTCTTTTCCAAGGGTCAGCATGATGTCATCGAGGCCTGGGCTGGCCGTTTTCCCGGTCAGGGCGATGCGGAGCGGCTGGGCGATTGTCTTGAGCTTGATGGACCTCGCTTCGGCCAGGTTGCGGAGAAAGGCCTCAATCCCTTCCTTGGAATAATCCGAGAGCGTTGTCAGCTCATCCGCAATGGCTCCCAGATGGTCGGCGATTTCCGGGGTGAGGAATTTTGCCGCCGCATCGGCGTCGATGGGCGGCTCATCGGTGAAATAAAAGAGGCTGGATTCCACCATTTCGGGAAGGGTCTTCGCCCGGGCCTTCAGATCACGGACAATGTGCAATCCATAATCGGAATCGGTCACGTCAAGACCTGATTTTTTCCAGAAAGGCTGAAGAACATCCAGGAGTTTCTCTTCCGGATAGGATTTGATGTAGTGCTGATTCAGCCAGAGAAGCTTGTCGGGATTGAAAACGGCGGCGGATTTGCCGATGCTTCCCAGGTCGAACAGTTCGATGAGTTCATCCAGGGCAAAGATTTCCTGATCTCCGTGAGACCACCCGAGACGAACAAGATAATTGACCAGGGCCTCCGGCAGATATCCCAGCTCCTTGTAAGCCATGACGGATGTTGCCCCGTGCCGCTTGCTGAGGCGGGTCTTGTCGGCGCCGAGGATCATCGGCACATGGCCGAACTGGGGGATCTCGTAATCCAGGGCTTCGTAAAGGAGAATCTGCCGCGGGGTATTGTTGACATGGTCGTCGCCCCGGATCACATGGGTGATGTTCATCTGGGCATCGTCGACCACAACGGCGAAATTGTAGGTCGGGTAGCCGTCGCTGCGCTGAATGATCAGATCATCCAGCTCTTCATTGTTAAAGGAAATCTTCCCCTTAATGAGGTCCTCGACGATTGTCGTTCCTGTCTGGGGGCAGCGGAACCGGACAACGGCTCCATCGGAGGGGGGAAGTTTTCTATCCCGGCAGGTTCCGTCATATTTCGGCTTCCTGCCTTCCGCAAGGGCCCGCCTCCGCTTCTCCTCCAGTTCCTCGGGTGTGCAGACGCAGTAGTAGGCCTTGTCCTCGTCAATCAGCTTCCGGATCATTTCCCTGTGGATGGTGACCCGTTCGGCCTGGAAATAGGGTCCTTCATCCCAGTTCAGCCCGAGCCACTCCATGGCATCCAGGATCGCACGGGTTGATTCCTCTGTGGAGCGCTGCTGGTCCGTGTCTTCGATTCGCAGCACGAACTTCCCCTGCGAATGCCTGGCGTAAAGCCAGCTGAACAGGGCCGTGCGCGCCCCTCCGATGTGAAGGTAACCTGTCGGCGAAGGGGCGAACCGGGTCCGAACCTGTTTATTTTTCTGCATTATATTCGTTTCCTCAGGGAATTGTAGTGTGACCTTTATAGGACCAGCGTTCATGGTTTGTCAAGGCGGTTTTCGAGCAAATTGTACTTGACAAGGATGGATATTTATAATCTAATCCTCACCTTTATATAAGAGATTCACAGGGTTACAGGTGGCATCTCCGGTTAAAAGCCTTACGATTTAATGAGTTATGGTGCATCTTGAAAATTAATGTTCTGATGGTGCCGGAAGCGGGCCTCGACCTCCATTTCGATTTTACGGAGGGCTGGTTCCGGAATTTTCTGGCGGATGGCGAGTCAGACATCCTCAGCATCCCCCAGGCAGCCGTCTCCTGTCATGTTTCCCGGGCTGGGGAGGCGGTGTTTGTCGAGGGGAAGATCAATGCCGTTGTAGAGACCCTTTGCTGCCGCTGCCTGGAGACCGTCCGGTTGCCCGTGGACTTTGATTTCCGTTACACGTTGATGCCGGTCAGAGAGAGCATGAAGGATGACGTGGAACTGCAGGCGGAGGATCTGGAATTCGGCTTTTATCAGGGAGAGGTCGTTGATCTGTCGCCTTTGATCTATGAACAGATCATGCTTCAGATTCCCATGAAGGTTCTTTGCCGTGAAACCTGCAGGGGATTGTGTCCCCAGTGCGGCGCGAATCTCAATGCAGGAACCTGCGGCTGCCGGGCGGCTCCGGGGGATGACCGATTCGCCGTTTTAAAAAATCTCAAGATTCCCGGGAAGTAACCTGAAGAAATATACCAACGGAAAGAGCTGTTTCCAAAGAGTTCACCCTTAAACGGGCCTGCGGGGCGGGATGGGTGAAGAGAGCGGTCGTAATCATTAAACACTATCAATTTTCATGACATATAAAAGGAAAGAGGGATTACCATGGCAAATCCGGTAAAGAGACATTCCAGAACAAGAAGAAATATGAGAAGGGCGCATGATTTTCTGAGCCCCGTTCAGGCTTCGGCCTGTCCCCAGTGCGGCAAATTCAAGCTGCCTCACCATGTCTGTCCCTACTGCGGGACCTACAAGGGTCGGGCTGTCATCAAAGTGGAAGACCTTGGCTGATCCGTTTTTCCGGTTGAAGCGGGGCGACTGCCAGGTGCGGTTTTGCTTCTTGAAAAACTTCAGCCGTCATGAAAAAAAACGTCTTTTAACCTGAAGCGGCGGGAACATCATCCCGGGGGATGCCGCGGAAAAGCGACTTGATTTCAGGAGCGAAAGTGCGGGGAGGAACAACAGGTGACGCTGGAAGAAAAAGTTCTAGAAATTATTGTCGAACAGCTGGAAGTGACAAGGGAGGAGTGCGTCCCTGAGGCATTCTTTATTGATGATCTCGGGGCTGATTCTCTTGATTTGGCGGAATTGCTGCTGGAGATGGAAGACACCTTCGATGTGGAGATTTCCACCGAAGAGCTCAAGAAGATCCGTAAGATCCAGGATGTAATCGATTTTCTCAAGGCGAGGAATGTAACCTGGGATTGAAAGCGCCCCGGTCCGGATCTTCGATCACGGGCGATCGGCCTGGCCGTCCCGCCTCCCCACGTTGCAGGGGCTGTGCGAGGATGACAGAGAGGAAGCCTTCAGGGGCGGGATGCTCTGTTTCAGGGCCCGGCAACCGGAACGTGACGAAGCGTCGATTTAATAAAACAACTTGAAGGGAATGCGTTCCTTGAAAAGGAGAGTCGTCATAACCGGTATGGGCGCTGTGACGCCCCTGGGAAACTCCGTTGCGGAGACATGGGCTGGAATCTGCGCGGGACGCTCCGGCATAGGACCGATAACGAAATTTGACGCCTCGGATTTTGAAACCCGCATAGCCGGGGAGCTGCAGAACTTCGATCCGATCGCTTACGTCGGCAAAAAAGAGTTGCGACGTCTCGATCCCTTTATTCTCTATTGCCTGGCTTCAGCGGAGATGGCCGCCGCCGATGCGGAGCTGACCCTTAAGGATTCCCAGGCCCATCGTGCGGGTGTCGTGATCGGTTCGGCCATCGGCGGCCTGACCACCCTGGAAAAGCAGAAGGAGATTCTCCTGCGCAGCGGCCCCCGTAAAATCTCCCCTTTCACCGTTCCTTCGGTGCTATCCAATCTGGGGGCTGGAAATGTCTCCATACGCTTCGGCGCCCGGGGACCCATCGGCTGCCCCGTCACGGCCTGCGCTTCCGGAACGACCGCGCTGGGCGACGCCTTCCGGCTCATCGCATCGGGATATGCCGATGTCGTTTTTGCCGGAGGAGCTGATGCCGCGATCACCCCGATGGCCGTGGCCGGCTTCACCGCCATGGGCGCTCTTTCCCGGAGAAACGATGAACCGCGGAAGGCCAGCCGCCCCTTCGACCTGGACCGCGACGGATTCGTCATCGGCGAGGGATGCGGCATTCTGATTCTTGAAGAGCTTGATGGCGCCAGGGCGAGAGGGGCAAGAATCCATGGAGAAATTCTGGGATACGGAACGACCGGCGACGCGTTTCACCTGGCCGTCCCGCCTCCCGGTCATGAGGGAGCGGTCCGGTGCATGCAGGCCGCCTTGCAGGATGCCGGGATCGGCCCTTCCGATGTCGATTATGTAAACGCCCACGGCACATCGACACCCCTTAACGACCGGTACGAAGTGGAGGCCATCAAAACCGTATTTGGAACCTCGGCCGGTCGACTTCTGGTCAGCTCGACAAAATCCATGACGGGTCACCTTCTGGGCGCAACAGGGGGCGTGGAAGCGATCCTTACCGCGAAGGCGCTTGAATCAGGGATCATTCCCCCGACCATCAATCTTGAGAAGCCTGATTCCGGCTTTGATCTGGATTTTGTTCCCCTATCGGCGCGGAAGAGCGATATCCGGATCGCCATGTCCAACACCTTCGGCTTCGGCGGGGTGAATGCAACCATCATCTTAGCGAAATATTTCGAGTAGACCCCTATGGCTCAAACCATCATTATCGGCGCCGATCACGCCGGCTTTCTTCTCAAGGAAGAGATCAAATCCTTCCTGGAGGAAAACGGCTGGATCGTTCAGGATGTTGGAACGGACAGCGAGACCTCCGTGGATTACCCGGATTACGGGGCGGTGGTGGCAAAATCCGTCGCTTCAGGTCTTTTTGCCCGCGGAATCCTGGTCTGCGGTTCAGGGGTCGGCATGGCCATCGTGGCCAACAAATTCGCCGGAATCCGGGCGGCGGTCTGCCTGGATACGGAGACGGCGCGGCTGAGCCGCCTGCACAACGATACCAACATCCTGATCCTCGCCGGCAGGCGGACCCGGCCCGAAACAGCCAGAGAGATCGTTGCGGTCTGGCTGGAAACACCCTTCGAAGGGGGGCGCCATCGGGGCCGCCTGGACAAGATCCGGGCGCTTGAAGACGCGCGAAGCGGCTTTGATCCGTAAGGGGGCGGGACAGATTCCTTCAGGTGTGGGTCCCACGGTATTCGATCCGGGACAAAGCGTCAACATCCGCAGAACATGCAAGATTGAACACAGAGAAAAGGGGATACAGCATTCATGTCAGTGTTAAGAGAGACCGATCCCGAAATCGCCGAGGCCATCCTGCTGGAAACTCGGAGGCAGGCTGAAAAACTGGAGCTCATCGCGTCGGAAAACTTTGTCAGCGAGGCGGTTCTTGAGGCCCAGGGATGCACGATGACCAACAAGTATGCGGAAGGGTATCCTGGAAAAAGGTACTACGGAGGCTGTGAGTACGTCGATATGGCTGAAAACCTGGCCATTGAGCGCTGCAGGAAACTGTTCGGCGCAGATTATGTCAATGTTCAGCCCCACTCGGGGACTCAGGCCAACATGGCGGTTTACTTTGCCGCCCTTTCGGTGGGAGACACCATCCTGGGAATGAACCTCGCTCATGGCGGCCACCTGTCTCACGGGAGCCCGGCCAACTTTTCCGGAAAATTGTACAACATCGTTCCTTACGGCGTGGACAGGGAGACGGAACGCATCGATTTCAACCAGGTGGAGGATCTTGCCAGGCAGCATAACCCCAAGCTGATCGTCGTCGGCGCCAGTGCCTACTCCCGGACCATCGAATTCGAAAAATTCCGGGCCATTGCTGATGCGGTCGGCGCCTTGGTGATGGCCGATATCGCTCATATTGCGGGCCTGGTCGCGGCAGGGCTTCATCCCTCGCCCGTCCCCGTCTGCGAATATGTCACGTCGACAACCCACAAGACCCTGCGGGGTCCCCGGGGGGGCCTGGTCATGTGCCAGGCGCCCTATGAGAAAACCCTTGGAAGCCGCGTGTTTCCCGGTATCCAGGGGGGGCCGCTGATGCACACCATCGCCGCCAAGGCGGTGGCCTTCAAAGAGGCCCTGACGGAGGAATTCAAGGAATATCAGAGGCAGATCGTCAAGAATGCCCAGGCGATGGCTGAGGAGCTGATTCGTCAGGGCTACCGCCTTGTTTCCGGCGGAACGGACAACCATCTGCTCCTTGTGGACCTGACGGACAAGGGACTGACCGGGAAGGACGCCCAGGAGCTGCTCGATTCGTCGGGGATCACCGTCAACAAGAACGGAATTCCCTTCGATACCCGCGGCCCCATGGTCACCAGCGGGATCCGGATCGGCACCCCCGCCCTGACAAGCCGGGGTATGAAAGAGGAGGAAATGCGGCAGATTGCCCGCCTGATTGTCGACGTTCTGGGCAACCGGGACAGCGAAAGGCATCGGCAGGAGGTAAGGGAAGAAGTGCGCCGCCTTTGCGGGAAATTTCCCCTTTATGCCAAACGGATCGAAGGCGCATGACAGAGGACCATTCCAGGCCGGACTGGGACGAATACTTCATGGATATCGCATCGCTCGTTGCCCGGCGTTCCACGTGCACAAGGCGCAGGGTCGGAGCCCTGCTCGTGAGGGAGCGCCGGATTTTATCCACGGGGTACAACGGCGCCCCTACGGGATTGCGCCATTGTCTGGAGGTCGGATGCCTGCGCGATCAGCTCAACATCCCCTCAGGGGAGCGGCATGAGCTTTGCCGGGGGCTTCATGCCGAGCAGAATGCCATTATCCAGGCGGCCCTGCACGGAGTCGGCACCGCAGGCGCGACCCTTTACTGCACGAATCATCCCTGCGGGATCTGTGCAAAGATGATCATTAATGCCGGAATCGTTTCCATCGTGATTCGGGATGGATACAGCGACAAGCTGGCCGATGAAATTTTCGCTGAGGCGGGAATCCAGGTGAAAACCCTATGAAATGCCCCTTCTGTGGCTACACGGAGAGCAAGGTGATGGATTCCCGGGTGAGCCGGGACGGCAGCGCCATCCGGCGAAGGCGGGAGTGTCTGGACTGCGGCCGACGCTTTACGACGTATGAGTACATTGAAGAAATTCTCCCGACCGTGGTCAAAACGGACGGCCGCCGGGAAGCCTTTGACCGCAACAAAATCCGGAGCGGAATCCGGAAAGCCTGCCAGAAACGGCCCATCAGTACGGAAAGCATCGAATCTCTCGTGGCGGAGGTGGAGCGCTTCTGCCAGGAGTATTCCGGCGAAGAAATTTCATCTTCAAGCATCGGTGAAAAAGTGATGCAGGTTCTCAAGGATCTGGATGCGGTCGCCTATGTGCGGTTTGCCTCCGTTTATCGGCAGTTCCGCGATGTCAAAGATTTCCTTGAGGAGCTCAAGGAATTTCAGGACGGTAAAAAAGAGGACGGGTCATAGGAAGATCGAGGATGTTTACGGGCATTATTCAAGCGATGGGGACCGTCCTGCGCCTGTCCCGGCGGGGTGAGGATGCTGTGCTGGAAATTGGGACGGACATGGATCTTTCGGATGTCCGCATCGGCGACAGCGTGGCCGTGAATGGAGCCTGCCTGACCGTTACCGCCGTGGGCCGCCGGAGTTTCAACGCCGACGTTTCCGCAGAAACGCTCTCCCGGACGGATCTCGCCTTTTTTTCACCGGGAGAGTCGGCCAATCTGGAAAAAGCCCTGCGCCCCACCGATTTTCTAGGGGGGCATATTGTCCTGGGTCATGTCGACGGCCTGGGACGGATTCAGGAGCGGACCGTCAAATCCGGTTCCGTTATTTTCCGGATTGATGTGGAGCACGGCTTGAGCCGCTATCTGGTTCCCAAGGGATCCGTGGCCGTCGATGGGGTCAGCCTGACGGTGAATCGCTGTGAAGAGCATGCGTTTTATGTTAACATGATCCCCCACACGGCGGGAAAGACGACCCTGGGATTCAAGAAAAAAGGGGACCGGGTCAATATCGAAACCGACATCCTGGGCAAATATGTGGAGCGCCTGTTACATCCCGAAGAGAAAAAGGAAGGCGGCATAACCAGGGAACTGTTGATGAAGCAGGGATTTTTCAAGTAAACTCCGGAAAGCGCGGGAGCGGGATTCGCACTGAAAGAGCGGACGCGCCGGCCGGTGCTTTTCAAATGAGGAGAGAGAGTTATGAGTTTGTGTAAGATAGAGGAGGCCATCGAGGACATCCGGAACGGCAGGATGATTATTCTGGTGGACGATGAAGACCGGGAAAATGAGGGAGATCTCTGTATGGCGGCGCAGTTTGTAACGCCTGAGGCGATCAATTTCATGGCGAAATATGGCAGAGGACTGATCTGCTTGACCTTGAACGAGGAGATGGCCGATAAGCTGAATCTCCCAATGATGGTGCAGGACAACCGCTCCCGCTTCGGAACGGCCTTTACGGTTTCCATCGAAGCGCGGTGCGGTGTGACCACGGGCATTTCCGCCGCGGATCGGGCAACGACCATCCAGGCGGCTGTGGCGGATAACGTTCAGCCCGGTGATCTTGTCAGCCCCGGCCATGTTTTTCCCATTGTGGCGAAAAAGGGAGGTGTCCTGGTCAGAACAGGTCAGACGGAGGGCTCGGTTGACCTGGCGAGACTGGCGAAGCTGAAGCCCGCGGGGGTGATCTGTGAAATCATGAAGGATGACGGGACGATGGCCCGAATGCCCGATCTGGAGGTCTTTGCCGAGGAGCACGGCCTGAAGATAGCGACCATTGCCGATCTCATTGAATTCCGCATGAAGCACGAATCGCTGATCCGCCGGGCGGCGACGGCAACCATACCCACCCGCTATGGCGGAGAATTCAAACTGGTGGTCTACGAAAACGATGTGGATAAGTTCCAGCACCTGGCCATGGTCAAAGGGGATATCCAGCCGGACGATGAGGTGCTGGTACGGGTCCACTCCGAATGCCTGACGGGAGACGTGTTCGGTTCCGAACGCTGCGACTGCGGCGATCAGCTCCATACGGCCATGGAGATGATCGACAAGGAGGGGAAGGGCGTCATTGTCTACATGCATCAGGAAGGCCGTGGAATCGGGCTGGTCAATAAGATCAAGGCCTACGAGCTTCAGGAGCATGGGCAGGATACCGTGGAGGCGAATATCGCCCTGGGCTTCAAGCCGGATCTGCGGGATTACGGAATCGGGGCTCAGATCCTGGTCGATCTCGGGGTGAGGAAGATGCGCCTTATGACCAACAACCCGAAGAAAATCGTAGGCCTGGAAGGATATGGGATCAAGGTTACGGAGCGGGTGCCCATTGAAATCACTCCGACGGACAAGAATATCCGTTATCTGACCACGAAGAAGAAAAAAATGGGACACATTCTGGAGATCTAGCGTCCCGGAGCGGGGATCGCAGGGACTGTCCCTGAAGGGGTAGCAGGATAAAGCGCTGAAGTTTGCTGAAGCCTGTGCCGAAAATCCGGTCAGGCCGACTGCGAAGCGAGAGCCGGGACAGGAATTGCAGGAACAGACGACAGAAAAAGGAGGATGACATGCCGATAGCGACAGAGGGGCGTTTAATTGCAACGGGAATGAGAATTGGCATCGCTGTCAGCCGTTTCAATGATTTTATCGGCAGCCGGCTTCTGGATGGTGCTCTGGATGCCCTGATGCGTTCCGGGGCGGAAGAAAAGGATATTCAGATTTACCGGGTTCCCGGGGCATTCGAACTGCCGCTGGTGGCTAAAAAGCTCGCCGCCAGCAAACGCTTTGATGCCATCATCTGTCTGGGGGCGGTAATCCGTGGTTCGACCCCGCATTTTGATTACATCAGCGCGGAAGTTTCCAAAGGGATTGCCAACGTCGGCCTGGAACTGGGGGTTCCAATCTCCTTTGGCGTTTTGACGACGGATACCATCGAACAGGCTATTGAACGGGCGGGCACCAAGGCAGGAAACAAGGGGTGGGACGCCGCCATGACGGCCATTGAGATGGTTGATCTGTTAAGGCAGATATAAGGCCTTTTATCCGGGACGCATCCTGGAGAATATCGGGCCGACGGATGCTCTGCCGCCGGTGGCCCATGTCTGCCATGAGGTTCTTCCAGTTCCGGACGGGAGATGATATCGGGGTGGCGCGGCAGCAGCGACACCGCTGAGCGGCGGCTTTTCCCGGGAGCTGGGCGAGCCGCTGCGGCCGGGGTCGCTATGATGTTACATTGGAATCAGAGGAGTTCATGCGTCAGAGAAGAATAGCACGGGAAATAGCCCTGCAGGTTCTTTACAGTCTGGAAGTTATGGGGATGGAGGCCGGGGAGGCCATTGAGCTGTACTGGGCGCATCACGATGCGTCCGTGGACGCCAGGCCGTTTTCGTCCCTTCTCATCGAGGGGACCTGGGAACATCGGGATCAGATTGATTCCCTGATCGGCAGCTGTTCCGAAAACTGGTCCATAGCGAGGATGTCGAAAGTCGACAAAAGCATCCTGCGCATGGCGGTTTTTGAACTCTGCTTCTGCGCGGACATCCCGCCCAAAGTGACGATGAACGAGGCCATTGACCTGGGAAAGGTTTACGGCTCCGAAAACTCCGGTTCTTTTATCAATGGGATTCTTGACGCGCTTTATGTAAAACTTGGAAAAAAGGAAGCGGATCAGGAAATCACAAGCGGCGTCCTCGAGGAACCAAAACAGTAAACGCGCCCTTTTTCGGACGTGCAACCCCATTTTTTTTGAAACGGCCTTCCAATCCTTCCTCCTTCGGCAACACTCCATTGATAAACGGCCGGGTACGCTAAGTACCCTTCATCAGAATCATGCACCATCGCGGGCTTCCTGTGCGTGGTTTGACCGTGCCCTCCCGGATGCCCAAATCCGGGAAGTCAAAAGTGACGACAGTTTCCGTGTTGAATGCGCTATCGTAATATGTTAGAGAACATACCGACTTTAATCGGGGAGTGCCTTATGAGCAGAAAATACATGCCTCTGGAAATTGAGGAAAAGTGGCAGCGATACTGGGAAGAAACCGGTACGTTCAAGGTGACGGAAGACCCAGCAAAAAAGAAATACTATCTCCTGGAGATGTTTCCCTACCCTTCCGGCAAGATCCATATCGGTCATGTGAGAAACTATACCATCGGCGATGTCGTGGCCCGGTACAAGCGAATGGAGGGGTACAACGTTCTGCACCCCATGGGTTGGGACTCCTTCGGCATGCCGGCGGAAAATGCCGCCATTGAAAGGGGGATCCATCCCTCCATCTGGACGAATGAAAACATAGCCCACATGAGGATGCAGCTCAAGAGGATGGGGTTCAGCTATGACTGGGACCGTGAGGTTTCGACCTGTGAACCGGAATATTATCGCTGGGAACAGCTTTTCTTTCTCTGGATGTTTGAAAAGGGCCTCGTCTATAAAAAAACATCCAGCGTGAACTGGTGTCCGCGGTGTGAAACCGTTCTGGCCAACGAGCAGGTGGAAGCCGGGCTCTGCTGGCGCTGCAGCAGCGAAGTGAAGGAAAAGGTCCTGGACCAGTGGTTCTTTCGCATAACCGCCTATATCGACGAACTCCTGGAGGGATGCGATCGGCTGACGGGATGGCCGGAGCGGGTGCTGACCATGCAGCGGAACTGGATCGGAAAGAGCTTCGGCTGCGAGGTGTCCTTTCCCATGGCGGATGGACCGGGCGAGATCAAGGTCTTCACCACCCGGCAGGATACGCTGTTCGGCGCCACCTTCATGCTGATTGCCGCCGAACATCCCCTGGTCATGGAACTGGTCAAGGGGAAGGCCCTTGAAAAAGAGGCGCTGGCCTTCGCCGAGGAGGTCAAAAAACAGGACAAACTGATGCGGACCTCGGATTACTATGAAAAGCAGGGGCTCTTCCTCGACTGTTACTGCCTCAATCCGCTGACCGGCTGGAAGATGCCGATTTTTGCGACCAATTTTGTCCTGGCGGATTATGGCACGGGATGTGTGATGGCTGTGCCGACCCATGACCAGCGGGACTTTGAATTTGCGGAAAAATTCAATCTCCGCAAGGTGGTGGTCATCTCTCCGCCGGGGAAAACGCTGGATCCGGAGACCATGACGGAAGCCTATGTGGAGGAGGGGATTCTGATCAATTCCGGTCCTTTTGACGGGATGGAAAATCTCAAGGCCCTGGATGCGATTGCCGATTATCTGATTTCCCTGGGGAAGGGGAAAAGGACCGTCCAATACCGGTTGCGGGACTGGGGCATCTCCCGCCAGCGGTACTGGGGAGCGCCGATCCCCATGGTCAACTGTCCGAAGTGCGGAACGGTGCCGGTGCCGGAATCCGACCTTCCCATCGTCCTGCCCCGGGATGTTGATTTCTCCGGTGAAGGGGGATCGCCCCTGGCAAGGCACCCCGATTTTCTGAACACGGCCTGCCCCGCCTGCGGCGGTCCGGCGAGGAGGGAAAGCGACACGATGGACACCTTTGTGGAATCCTCCTGGTATTTTGAACGCTACTGCTGTCCCCATTTTGATCAAAAGCCCGGCATCAAGCGGGAGCAGGTGGATTACTGGATGCCCGTCGATCAGTACATCGGCGGAATTGAACACGCTATCCTCCATCTCCTCTATGCCCGCTTTTACACCAAGATGCTCCGGGATTTCGGGCTGGTGGGGGTGGACGAACCCTTCACGAATCTTCTGACCCAGGGAATGGTCTGCAAGGAAACCACCCGCTGTCCGGAGCACGGCTATCTGTTCCCGGAGGAGGTCACGGAAGGCCGCTGCACCCATTGCGGTGCCGGGGTGATTGTCGGCAAGACCGAGAAAATGTCGAAATCCCTGAAAAACGTCGTCGATCCGGATTATCTCATCCGGCAGTACGGGGCGGATACGGCCCGAATGTTCTGCCTCTTTGCGGCGCCTCCTGAAAAAGACCTGGAATGGAGCGACCAGGGGGTGGAGGGATCCTTCCGCTTCATCGGCCGCACCTGGCGTATCGTGATGGACTATCTGGACGATCTCCAGGGGATTGCACCCTTTAGCGGCGGCGAAGAACTGGAGGGCGATCTGAGGAGTCTCCGCCGAAAGACCCATCAGACGATTCAAAAAGTCCGGGAGGATATGGGCGAGCGTTTCCATTTCAACACGGCCATCAGCGCCATTATGGAGCTGGTCAACACCCTTTACAGCACACCCAGGCCGTCCCGGGAGGACCGGAAGGCGCTCGCCGTGGTTCGGGAGACGATCGAAGCCATTGTTGTCCTGCTGGCCCCGATCGTGCCCCATCTTACAGAAGAGCTCTGGCAGATGCTGGGCCATCAAGGTGTCTGCCTCGCGGATACCCCGCTGCCGGTTTATGATCCGGCTGTTGCAGCAAGGGATGAGATGACCATTGTCATCCAGGTGAATGGCAAAGTGCGGGGCCGGATTGCCGTGGCACCGGATGAGCGGGAGGATCGAATTCAAGCCTTGGCGATGGCTGATGAGAAAGTATCCCGTTTTATCGAAGGAAAAACGGTGATCAAGCAGGTCTATGTGCCGAAAAAACTGTTGAATATTGTCGTTAAGGGATGAGGATAGTCGAGAGGCGTTCGGCTTGGAATGACCCATAGCGTTGGAATTCGGGAAAAATTCAGGCCGGCCGGTCAGAGGTGGATGGAGAGGCCATGAAGGGGATGGATTGCCAGAGGGTGTCTGGACGGTGGACCGGGCTTGTGTGCGCTTTGATTATGCTGTGGATGAGTTCCGGTTGCGGATATCATCTGGCTGACGGTGAGGATAGCATCGATCCCGCCATCCAAAAGGTTTTTGTCGACACCTTTACCAACAGGACCAGCGAAGCCGGGATTGAAAACCTCTTCCGCAGCGCCTTCATGGATCAGGTCCTGCGGGGGGGGCGTTTTCAGCTTGCCGGCAGCCGTGAGGAAGCGGATGCCCTGATCCGGGGGGATATCCGAAGCCTGAGCACTTCTCACCTCTCCTATGGGAAGACGGATCTTTCTGTGGAAGAGCGGCTCACCGTTGTGATGGATGTTACGTTTGAGGAGCGGACGTCGAAAAGGATTCTCTGGCAGGTCCGGAACTTCAACTATTACAACGACTACACGGTGGCGGGCGAACAAACGAATGTGATGGAAATCAAACGGAAAAACGCCTTGGTGAAGTTGTCCGGCGATGCAGCGGAAAGGGCGTACAGCCTGATCCTCTCAGGATTCTGACGGCTGCCGTACGCCCTGTCTCATGAATTGTGGGGCCAGATGTCGAAAAAACCGGGCTTCGAAATGAAGTCTATGCCTCGGCGGCAAACTGGACATTGACCTTGCGGGTGAGCCTGGATATATAGCGGGAAGCGGTCTTGTGATGATAAACGCCCTTTGCGCCAGCTTTGGCAATGACAGGAACCGCCTTTTGCAGGGCGTTTAACGCCCCCTCTTTATCCCTTGCCTCGACAGCCGTAAGCACCGATTTGATGTAGGTTTTAACTCTTGATTTTATAGAGATATTTCCCACCCGGCGTTTCTCATTCTGCTTGCTTCTCTTTTCTGCGGATTTATGTGTAGCCAAGAATTTTCCTCCTTCTTAAGAGTTCAATAAGTAAATTTGACTTTCTATATGAAACCCATTTTCATGTCAAGGTGAAATTGGCCGTCAGGGACTTCGCAAGATTTATGTCCGATAGGGATTGCCATGAGGAGAAGGTGTGATTACATTATATTCGTCAAGGGAAGCCGCAGGCGTGATTGTATGAGCAGGGAAAGAATTTGAATTTTGGGTGAATTTGAATTATATAACTGGTACAATGCTCCATTAGATGGTTGAGAAGATTGGCTTTTATTGAGGAATTCCTTCTTCGGTGGCAAAGAAAGATTCTCCCGGCATGAAACATGCCAGCAGAAGGACTCGAACTCCTGCAGTCCTGAAGAGGAGGCCGTACCTGATTGGGAAGCGGAAAGAGAATGCACCAGGAACCGAATCACAGCGATGAGTTGGACATCGGGCTGGAAAACGAGATTTTAAAGCCCAGGATGTACCGTGTTTTGCTTCACAACGATGACTATACCACGATGGATTTTGTCGTTTATATTTTGATGACCATCTTTCACAAATCAGCCGCAGAGGCGACGAGGATCATGCTGGATGTGCACAGGAAGGGTCTGGGCGTCTGCGGAATTTACACCTATGACATTGCATCTACGAAAATTGCCCGGGTTCATTGCATGTCCAGGCAGAGGGAGTTTCCTTTAAGGTGCAGCATGGACGAAGCCTGAAAAGGAGGCCCCGGAGAAATCCGGCCGGGCGGTTTGGCCGGATGAAAGGCCGGGACCGGCCCGGCCACAGGAAGTTTTAAAACGAGAGGTAAGAATAATGAGGCTTAGTGAAAGCTTGAATCAAATTATCATGGCGGCCTATGCGGAAGCAAAATCACGGCGCCATGAATTTATTACCCCGGAACACCTGCTCTATGCCGCACTTTTCTTTGATGAAGGGCGGGATATCATCGCGAGATGCGGGGGAAATCTGGGCCATTTAAAGAGCGCCCTGGAACATCATCTTCATGATTCCCATGCAAAGCTGAATGATTCGGATGCCGTTCAGTCTCTGGGTTTTCAGAGTGTTCTCGAGAGGGCTGTATGGCATAATTCGTCGTCGCAGAAAGAAGTCCTGGATCTGGGGGATGTCCTGGTCTCCATTCTGGAGGAAAAGGAGTCTTTCGCCTCCTACTTTCTGGCCCAGGAGGGGATAACCAGGCTCGTGCTTCTGAATTATATTTCTCATGGCATACCGGCCATACCGGAAAAGGAATTTGAGCACGGCCCGAAGCATGAAGATCCCAAGGCCGACGGCGAGACGGGCCGCCGCGAACAGGAAACGGTGAAGAGCGAAGTGCTCAAGGCCTTCACGACGGACCTGACCGCCAAGGCCATGGCCGGTGAACTGGATCCGTTGATCGGCAGGGAGGACATCCTGGATCGGACCATCCAGGTTCTCTGCAGGCGGTTGAAGAATAACCCGGTTCATGTGGGTGAACCGGGAGTAGGGAAGACGGCCCTGACGGAAGGGTTGGCCCAGATGATCATCCATGGAAAAGTGCCCCGGCGGTTGAAGCATGCCAGGATCTATGCCCTGGATATGGGTGCCCTGCTGGCAGGGACGCGATTCCGCGGTGACTTCGAAGAGCGGATGAAGCGTGTTCTTTCAGAACTGAATAAACTTGATAATGTGATCCTGTTTATCGATGAGATCCATAACATCGTGGGGGCAGGTGCGGTGTCCGGCGGCTCCATGGATGCCTCCAACATTCTCAAACCGGCGCTGGTCAACGGAAATCTTCGGTGCATCGGCTCTACGACGTATGACGAGTACCGAAAATATTTCGAGAAGGACGGCGCTTTGTCGCGGCGTTTTCAGAAGATTGAGGTTCCCGAGCCGACCGTTGAGGAGACGTTCCAGATCCTCAAAGGGCTGAAGGACAAGTACGAGGAATACCATCACGTCTATTACACGGAGGCGGCCCTGCGGTCCGCCGCGGAGCTGTCCGGAAAATTCATCAATGACCGGAAGCTCCCGGACAAGGCGATTGATGTCATCGACGAAGCAGGGGCCGTCGCCAATATGCGGCCGTCAGCTGATTATATCCGCCATGTGATTGATCAGCATGATGTGGAGCGGATCGTCGCCAAGATAGCCCGGATTCCCGAGAAGAACGTTTCCTCCTCCGAAATTGAAAAATTGAGGGATCTTGAACTCGAGCTGAAAAGCTCCATCTTCGGGCAGGATTCCGCCATCGAACAGCTGGTGGAAGCGATCAAGCGGTCACGGGCGGGTTTCCGCGAGCCGGACAAGCCCGTGGGCTCCTTCCTGCTGGTAGGCCCGACGGGTGTCGGCAAGACGGAGCTGGCCCGCCAGTTGGCTTCCTCTCTGGGCATTCCGCTCCATCGGTATGACATGAGTGAATACCAGGAGAAGCACACGGTCGCCAAGTTGATCGGCGCACCTCCGGGGTATGTGGGTTACGAAGAAGGCGGCCTTTTGACCGAGGACATCCGGAAATCTCCGCATTCCGTGCTGCTCTTCGATGAAATTGAAAAGGCGCACAGCGATATATTCAGTACCCTGCTCCAGATCATGGATTACGCGACCCTGACGGACAACACGGGTAAAAAGGCCGATTTCCGCAATGTCATTATTCTCATGACCTCCAATGCCGGTGCGCGGGAAATCGGAAAGCCGGCCATCGGTTTCGGCGGAAAGGAAATCAACCGGGATGCCGTGTTTGTGGAAATCGAGCGCATCTTCTCGCCGGAGTTCCGAAACCGCCTCGATGCCGTCATCAATTTCAATGCCCTGACCGATGAGGTGGTGTTGAAGATCGTGGAGAAGGCAATCCGGGATTTCAACAGACAGTTGCAGGACAAGAAGGTCGAACTGGAGGTTTCAGAGGCCTGCCTTGCCTGGCTGGCCCGTAAGGGCTATTCCCCGGAATACGGAGCCCGGGAGATTGCCCGACTGATTCAGGACAAGGTCAAACGGTTCTTTGTCGACGAGGTCCTTTTCGGCAGCCTGCAGCAGGGCGGCAAGGCCTATGCGGATATCGACGAAGATGATGTCGTCGTCAAGGTGATGGAGGAACAGCTCGAACGGAAGGACCATGCCGATCTTCCGGCTCGGTAAAGAGATTCTCTTTCCCCCCGTATCCCTGGCGATGGAAAACGGCCTCTTGGCGGTGGGCGGTGATTTGTCGCCCTACCGTCTTCTGGAGGCGTATCGGCAGGGCATCTTTCCCTGGTATTCCAATGGGGATCCCATCCTCTGGTGGGCTCCCCATCCCCGTTTTATTCTCTTCCCCCGGGAAATCGTCATATCCCGAAGCATGAAGCAGGTCCTGAAGCAGAAGCGGTTTTCCATGACCCTGGACCAGCATTTTGACGACGTGATTTCCGCCTGCGGAACAGTCGGCCGGCCGGCTCAGGATGGGACATGGATTACAGCCGGGATGGAGGAGGCCTATTGCATCCTTCATGAACTTGGCTATGCGCACTCCGTGGAGGTTTGGTGCGGCGAAAAGCTGGCCGGGGGACTGTACGGCGTTTCCCTGGGAGGCTGCTTTTTCGGCGAATCCATGTTTTCCAAGGAAAAAAACGCCTCCAAGGCGGCGTTGATATTTCTGGCGCAACTGCTTGGAAACCTTCATTTTACCCTGATTGACTGCCAGGTTTACACCTCACATCTCGCCTCCCTCGGTGCCCGTTTTGTTCCCAGGAAGACCTTCTCTTCTCTGATCAGGAAATCTCTCTCCGTGGCGACTTTGAGAGGAGACTGGTCCGCTCATCGTGAAATAGCGGATAAATGGCCCCTGGAGGACTGCTTTTAGGGAAGAAAAATATTGGAGAGGACGGGCGGAAAGAGCAGGGAATTGCGGGCAAGGTTGACAGGCCAATCCAGGCCAAAAGGCTGGCTTTTATAAATTGACAGTTGTGATATTTTGTGGTAGCAAAACCGCTGTTGAGCATTACTCCGGCAATGAAAATTGTGTGACGGGATGAACTAAACAAAAAGATCAGGAGGAAATTTATGAGTCGAGTTGCAGTTATTGGCGTAGGACAAAGCACCTTTGTTCGAAGCTATCCCGGTTCCATCAGGGAATTGGCGTTTGAAGCTTATAGTGAAGCAATGAAGGATGCAAATATACAGAACTCGGATGTTGACGCGACGGTCATGTGTTCCGCCCCCGAGTATGACAAGCAGAGATCCCCGGCTGGTGTTGTAGCCGAATATCTGGGTTTGAATCCCCAGCCGACCTTCTATGTTGAAACCCTCTGTTCATCCAGCAGTACGGGATTGAAGCTGGCTTACTCCCTGGTTGCATCCGGCCTCCATGACTGCGTTATGGTTCTGGGCTTCCAGATCATGTCCCAGTTGACCTCCAATGAGTCCCAGGAAAGAATGGGCCGGGGCGCCGACATTCAGTGGGAATCGACCTTCGGCACAATGATGCCTGCCTACTATGCCCTTCATGCCCAGGCTCACTTCGCAAGATACGGAACAAAACCGGAAGATCTCGCAAATATCCGCGTGAAATCAGCAACTTACGGTGTTCTGAATGACCGCGCCGTTTATCGGAAACCAGTGGCCCATGAAGATTTCCTCGATCCCCAGAAGATGGGCGGACCGGTCGCCAGTCCTCTGCGCGTGGGAGACTGCTGCGCAAACGCCGACGGCAGTTCCTGCATCATCGTCGCCAACGAAGAGAAGGCGAAGAGATTCTGCAAGAAGCCTGTCTGGATTCTCGGCGTCGGCGCCGCTTCGGCCTCGGTCAACATGGTCGGGCGTGAATCTTTGAGCGGGTTGGCGGTTGGCATTGAAGCGGGTAAGCAGGCTTACAAAATGGCCGGCATTACGCCGAAGCATATCGATGTTGCTGAAGTCCATGACTGCTTTACCATTGCCGAAATGATGGCCATTGAAAACCTCGGTTTTGCAGAGGCGGGCGGCGGTCCTGAATTGGTCCGTGCCAAAGAGACCTATAAAGAGGGAAGCATCCCCGTCAACATCGACGGCGGTCTTCTTTCCAAGGGGCATCCCATCGGAGCAACGGGTGGTTCGCAGGTTCGGACCATCGTTCGTCAGCTGAGGGATGAGGCTGATAATATTCAGGTGAAGGATCCGATGTTCGGTCTGGTTCATAACATCGGTGGTGTCGGCTTGTACGGTAGTGTGACTATTTTTGGGAGAGAATAATCATGGCTAAAGATAAAGATGTTCGCTTCAGTAAATTTGGGACGGTAAGCTTCACAGGTGTAACGCAGGTCAACGATTTTATTGATTACCTGGAACAGGGAAAGATCATGGGAACAGTCTGCAAGGATTGCGGCCAGAAATTTTTCCCACCACGCGCTCAGTGTTACAAGTCTCTGTCCAGCAATATGGATTGGTTTGAAGTCACCGGCAAGGGAAAGCTGGTTTCTTTCAGCACGCTTCGCTACGGGCCGACGGGCTTCACGGATGAACTGCCCTACACCATCGCCCTCGTAGATTACGGCGATTACAAGGTGTTCGGGCGCATCGACCCGGCGGTCTCCAATCCTGATGACTCCCTGAAGGTCGGTATGGAGATGGCGGCCAAGCCAGCCAAGACAAGCAACGGGCAGCTGACCTATGTCTTTCAGCCTGCGTAACGATTGCGCGGTGTAGAAGAGAAGAGTCAAGATTCGCATAGAGGAAAGCAGCACCAATTGAGAAGTGTGAAAGCCTTGCCTGGCTTCCGTGTCAGGCGAGGCTTTTTACATCGGAGACAGGACATTGCCCGGCTTTGACGAGGGAAGTATGGCGAGGCCCCTTCAGATGAATTTATGATCGCGATCATTGATTACCAGGCAGGAAATTTGACCAGTGTGTTCCGCGCCCTCAAGTGGTTAAAGCAGGAGTGCGTCGTTACAAAGGATTATGAAACGCTGTGCAGCGCCTCCCACGTTATTTTTCCGGGAGTCGGTGCGGCGGGGGATGCCATGTTCCATTTAAAGCGGACAGGGCTGGACCGGGTCATTATCCAACTCGCCCGGGAGGGGAAACCCCTGCTGGGGATTTGTCTCGGAACTCAGATTATCTTCGACTTCAGCGAAGAAAACACGACCCCCTGTTTGGGGATTCTCCCCGGCACGGTTAAACGTTTTCCCGAGGATCTGATGAGCAGCGGCGCCCTGCTGAAAATACCCCACATGGGGTGGAATTCCGTGTCCTTTCGAACAAACCATCCCGTTTTCCGCGGAATATCGGACCATGCGGAATTTTACTTTGTGCATTCGTTCTTTCCCCGTCCGGATTCAGAAGAATATGTCCTGGGAACAACTTCTTACGGAATCGAATTTCCCTCCGCGGTCGGGGCGGCAAATGTCGTTGCGGTGCAGTTTCACCCGGAGAAGAGCGGAAGGCCCGGGTTGGCGATCCTCGAGAATTTTTGTGGATGGAGAGGAACGGATGCTGAGTAAACGGATCATCCCCTGTCTTGACGTCCGCGCCGGCCAATTGACCAAGGGGATAAAATTCAAGGATAATATTGATATCGGAGACCCTGTTGAGGCGGCCCGCCGGTACTATGAAGAGGGGGCGGATGAACTTGTCTTTTATGACATCACCGCATCGGCAGACAGTCGGGACATCATGATCGATCTTGTCCGCCAGGTGGCGGAGGTCATCATGATCCCCTTCTCCGTAGGCGGAGGAATCCGGACGGTCGAAGACATGAGGCGCGTGATCCTGGCGGGAGCTGAGAAGATCAGCGTCAATTCGGAAGCCATCAAAAATCCTCTTCTCATCAGTGAGGGGGCCAAAGCCTTCGGCTCACAATGCATCGTTCTGGGTATGGACGTTAAAAAAGTCGATGCATCGTCATCCATTCCATCGGGTTACGAGATGGTCATTCACGGGGGCCGCATTTTTACAGGGATTGACGCCCTGGCGTGGGCCAGAAGGGCCGAGAGCCTCGGTGCCGGAGAAATATGCCTTAATTCCATTGATGCAGACGGCACCCGGGAAGGTTACGAGATCTATCTGACGTCCCTGATTTCATCAAATGTGCGCATTCCGGTTATCGCTTCCGGCGGGGCGGGCAACCCCGAGCATCTTTGCGACGTTTTGACCCGTGGCAGAGCCGATGCGGCACTGATTGCGTCCATGGTTCATTATCACAGTTATACAATACGGGACATAAAGACATACCTGGATTCTCAGGGCGTTAAAATGCGGATGTTTTGGTGAAGCCCATCCCGGAATGGGGAAGATGCCGGCAGCCGCCGCTCCCCGGGCCGGAATGGGAATGTCGGATTCTTTCCGGTTCGAAATTCTTTCATTTTGCTTTTACTCTTGACGTATTCCCAAAATCATCATAAAAATCAAATCACTTTATATCCTGGAATTCCCGGGAACTGGAGAGGTAACCTATCGTGGACACAAAAAGATATGAACTCAATGTTCAACTGGCACAAATGCTTAAAGGCGGCGTCATCATGGACGTTACCAATGTTGAACAGGCTAAGATCGCAGAAGAGGCGGGGGCTGTGGCGGTCATGGCCCTGGAGCGCGTACCGGCGGACATTCGCGCGCAGGGCGGGGTGGCAAGAATGTCCGATCCAGCCATGATCTCCGAAATCAAGAAGTCCGTTTCAATTCCGGTCATGGCAAAGGCCCGGATCGGTCACTTTGTGGAGGCGCAGATCCTGGAAGCTCTCAAGATTGATTATATTGATGAAAGCGAGGTTCTTACACCCGCTGACGAGGAGTGCCACATCGACAAAACCAGGTTTTCCATCCCCTTTGTCTGCGGTGCTCGAAATCTCGGCGAGGCGCTCCGGCGGATCGCCGAAGGCGCGGCCATGATTCGAACGAAGGGTGAAGCCGGTACGGGAAACGTTGTGGAAGCGGTTCGCCACATGAGGACCATGAATCGAGAAACGAGGCAACTGGCCAGCATGCCGGTTGAAGAGGTTACGGCTTTTGCAAAGAACAACGGGATTCCCCATGAGCTTGCCCTTCAGGTCCGGACACTCAAACGCCTCCCCGTCGTGAATTTTGCCGCGGGAGGGATTGCAACGCCGGCTGATGCCGCTTTGATGATGCAGCTAGGCTGCGACGGCATCTTTGTGGGGTCGGGCATCTTCAAATCTTCGGATCCTGCCAGGCGCGCCCGTGCCATTGTCAAGGCGACGGCCTACTTCAACGATCCGGCAAAGGTCCTGGAGGCCTCCATGGACCTGGGCGATGCCATGCCCGGGCTTGAAATCGCTCAAATACCCGAGGATCAGATCCTGGCGACGCGGGGCTGGTAAATCAAAAGTTTTTTTTCACGATGATCTGCAGCGAAGCATTGTTACAAAACAGAATCGGTGTTCTTGATCTTCAGGGAGGGGTTTGCGAGCATCTGGACCATCTGGAGCGTCTGGGAATAACCGGAAAAAGAGTCAAAGAATCCGGTGATTTTGAAGATATTGCGGGGTTGATCCTCCCAGGTGGGGAGAGCACCTGCCTTTCCCGGCTGATGCGGATCTTCGGAATGGAAGAGGCTTTGCTGGCTGCCTTTCATCGGGGCATGAACATCTGGGGGACCTGTGCCGGTGCGATTCTCCTGGCAACCCGCGTTCTGGGAGAAAAGCCTCATCTCGGGCTGATTGACATGGCCATTGAACGGAACGGTTTCGGTTCGCAGCTGGACAGTTTTTATCGCGAAGCTTCAATTCCCGAGGTCTCTCCGGACGCCATCCCCCTCACCTTCATCCGGGCTCCGAAGATCGTCGGCGTTGGACGCGATGTCAAGGTCCTCCTGCAATTTGAGGACTATATCGCTGCCGCGGAAAACGACCGGGTACTCGTCACCGTGTTCCATCCGGAATTAACGCCCTGCCTGGCCTTTCATCGCTATTTTGCCCTGAAATGCGGTGCCTTGACTCCAGAAAGCCTTGTCGAAGCCACCGGGCATTTCTGGAATGCAACAAGCTGGACCCGGCTTGCTCCACATGCCTGACCGGCTTGAGAGCAATTCAATCTTCCGGCGGATTTTCTCTTCTTTTTCCATGTCCGACCGGCTCCGGTAAAACGATTTCAGGCGGTCAAGATAAATCAGCAGGGGCCTCCTCCAGCCATGAACGGAAGCGAGGTCCACTGCACCGGTCAGCAGGGCTTCGTCCTCCCCTCGATAGCGGACCGCCAGCCCCGTGGCGATCAGCCGGGAGAGGTCATCGCGGATTCTGTGAACCGACCCGGAGATCTCCTCCCTGTCTCCCCTCTCCAGGGCTGCGGCAAGGTCCTGATAGGAGGGCGGAAGGTGCTCTCTCTGGAGCGAGTCGAAGCTCCCCGCCAATAAGAGATAATAGTTTTTTTGACGATCGGCACCGGCCGGATCGGCTTTTGCGATTTCGAGATATTCCCGGTGGTCGGGCGTTTCAAGGACAGCGATCCGGAGCGCAGACCGGGTCAGGTAAGCCGTCATAAGCAGCGATAAATCGCCGCTTCTTTTAATTTCCTCAATGGCCTTTTGAAAGTGAAATTCAGCCGTTGTGTCCTTTCCCGACAGAAAATCGCTCTTGTATCGTTCCAGATGGGAAAAGCTGGCCGTTCTCCATTCCGGGACGGATTTCCCGGCGCATCCGCATAACAGAAGCAGACAGCCACACATGAAAGCCAGGTATCGTTTCACGGCAGTTTTATCCTGGGCTCCTTCCTGAAGGGGATTTTCCTGTCCAACTCCTTGACAAGACTGTTGATCGTGCTGATCGTTTCATCGATGTCCCTGCGCAGCACTCCGAGATCCTTTGTCGATGCGTCCACGTTGGCGCCCACGTTGTTTACATGGATAACGAACTGATCCAGTTTGGCCAGCTTGCCCACAAGATCCACCAGGAGCGTTCGCATGGATGGGAAAATTCCGTCCTTGCCGTAAAGGGCTTCATCCGATTTTACAGCCATGGCATCCACCGTCTTTAAAATGCGGGTCATCTCCGTGGTTATTTCCTCTGTATTTTTGAGTGCTTCCTGTACGGCGGACACCGTATCCGGGTTGCCCAAGGCAAGATCAAGAAGGGAATCCGTGCGGGCCAGCCGCTCGGCCAGTGTTTCCGTGTGACGCAGAATCTGATTCACGTTTCCCTTCGGGTCGACCAGGTTCGCCGTCAGGGTTTCGATATTGATGGTGATCCGGTTCAGCCGCTCCACGACCGGTTCCAGTTTCTTGATGGTTGTGTTGATGTCATTGGCCACCACAACTTCCTTGATCGCTTCCGTGGACAGGGGGGGACTGCTCATTTTCCCCGTGGAAAGTACGATGCGCGGATCGCCGATCAGCGGCTTGTTGATGATAAACACGCTGTCCCGCCGAAGCCATTTCGCATGCCGGTGGAGAATTTTGATCCGGATCAGGATGCGCCCGTCATCGCCGAGTTCCAGGGCATGCACTCTGCCGATCTTGTAGCCTGACAGGAGGACCGGCATACCCTCCGTCAGATCTTCACCGGAAAAGGAGGCCAGTGTGTACGTGTCCACCCGGGAAAAAACATCCTTCTTGTAGGCCACATAACCGATGGCGGAAACAATCAGCACCGAGGTGATCAGGATGAACAGCCCGACCTTGTATTCAAGACTCCGAAACATCTTTTATCCTATAGCGGTCGCGATTCCATGAATAATCCAAAATCCTGCAGGAGAAATAAAGGTCATCGATCCGGGTCAGACTGTTCTCGATCAGTTCCGCATCGGGCAGATCAGGCACGAGACGAAAGGGCCGGTCAATGACGATCAGGGCATCCTGGACCATCGCCGCCCGCAGCAGTTTGACCAGGTAGCGTTCCCAGTGATCCAGCGCCGCAATTCGCAAACCGGCGATCTCCCGCTTCTGAAAACGGTTCAGAAGACCCACGACGACCCTCTTCGCCTGCAGCCTGCTTTCGCTGAGATGGTAAAGCCGTATTAGAGCAATATTCAGCCACACATTCAAGTTGGAAATCAGGGGAATGTCCGTTGAAACAAGCCCGAGGTTCTCCGGATGCCTCTCCTTCAAATCCGAAAGGGCCTCGTCAAGGCGATTCTCATCTTCAAATAATATTAAATGGAGCTTAGGATTAATGACAGGACCTCAATGACGACGATGGCTATAAATACGTTATTCATACCGGTCAAAACGGCTATGGGAATGCTGGACAATTCATTCGATGCCGTCAAACCGTATCGAATCGGAAGCAGGGTGATAAAAAATCCGAAGGTTGCGCATTTCAGGATCAGGATCACCAGGTCCGAAAAGTCGGCGGATACAACCAGAATCCGGATGTAGGCATCGAATGCCAGACCGAAAATCATCCGCGAAAACAGGGCCCCGCTCGCCAGAAGCACGAGGGTGAAAATGCCGTTGAGAAGAACGACGGAAATGATTCCGCTCAAAATTCTGGGGACAACGATATAATCGAAGGCGTCGATTCTAAAGACATTCAGCGCATCCAATTCCTTGCTGACCTTCATGACCGCCACCTCCGTGTTGAGCGCCGCCCCGGAGCGCAACGCCAGCAGGAGCACGGTCATAAAGGGGCACACCTCCGTGAAGATGAAGCCCATCAGAATATTACCCAGATTCCCCGCCATCCCCATCTGTTTGATGGAGTCAAGGACGATCCCCATCAGAAACAGGCCCATCAGGGCGGAAATATAGATGAACAGGGGCAGTATCTGTACGGCCGTAAAATACAGCTGCGTGATGATGACCAGTTGAGTGGCCTTATTGTACGTCTTGAGGTCAAGGAGATGAAGGATGACCTGCCAGGTAAAAAAAAGCGTTTCGAATGCGGAACGGCAAAGCTTTAACGTCCTTGTGCCTATGCCTTCAATAAAAGTAACCATTGAATTTCCGCAATCCAGGGTGCCGTGGTGATGATTCCTCGTCTTTACATGCCCTCAGGCAAAACATGCATTTCCGGAAAAACTACCATAGGAAGGCAAGGAGTGCAAATCCCAAAACGAAGGCCTTTCGAATCAGGGAACGGAAGGTTGCAGGAGGCAGGCATGGGCCAGAAACAACCCGTCATGACTCAGGCTGATGTCAACATCAAGGAGCCGGCCCCGGCAGAAGACCCGGGGCGGTGCCGCTGAAGATCCCTTCTGCTGCCGGACAATCTCCAGGTCCTCGAAATGCTCGGAAAGCAGTCCCGCAAGATAGAACCTTGCCGCCAGCCGGCCGGCCTCGGTATCGGGAGCGCGCCCCCCCTGAAGGGATGAAGAAAGGTAGTGAACATGACGGAAAACGCTCAGGGTATCCGGAGCGTGAGTAAAGGCAAGGCAGTGGAGGTAGGTATGGCGGTATTCAATCCGGATCCAGCACCTCCCAGCGGGCGTCAAGACGGAACCTGCAGACAGACGTGGAAAGAAAAGGCCCTGGATGTCCGGAGATTCCGTTCCGGAATCTTCATGGCCTTCAGGGTCTATGGAGACCGGAAAGAGCTTCGGGATGGCTGGTATGTCAGGACAGGCCTTGCTGATGGCTTTGTAAGCCGCTTCCTTGGCCGCCCAGCAGCACCAGAGCCTCAGTTCCGGGAAGGCGGATGAGGACAGGATGAAGTCCTGTTCATCAGGCGTGAAGACGCGGTTGAGGAAACGAATATTTCTGCTCTTCTTTTTTGCAGTGGATTGGGTCAGATCCACGATGTCGTTGCCGACATGAGGCAAAATGCTGTTCCTCCATATGGGCGAGTTTCTGTATGCATTGAGCCGCGTAGTGACGGTGCGCCCTGCGGCCGCTCAATTCCGTTGGTGCCGGTTCAATGACATCGACCAGCACGGAAAACTTTTCTCCCCACCGGGGCAGATTGCTGTATTGATCCTGATGATCTCCCCGGAGGTATAGGCAAAGCACTTTGCACTCCCTGCAGCAGTCGATCAACTGACCAATCCCGTAGGAAAAATTCTCCGTGTCCACATGGCCGATCCGGGAACGGCCCCCTTCCGGGAAAATCATGACATTCTGCTTGCTGTTCAATACGGCAAGACATTGGTCGAGTGTGGACTGGACCTCCTGGCGACCGGCTCCGCGGCTGATCGGAATGCACTTTGTAAGATAACAGACAACCGTGAGAAAGAGATTCCGTTGGAAATTCGCCCGCTCCGGGACGTTCCAGGGGAGCGTCTGATAGCTCAGAAGAAAACGGTACAACGGCGCGATGGCATAGGTCAGAATGGCGGAATCGATCATCGTCAGATGATTCGCACAAATGATCCACGGCCCTTCATGGATTTTGAAGAGCTCGTGGCATTTATGGCGGATCCTGCGGATGTCCCGGATTCGGTAACCCGCAAGGCGTATGGCAAGATATATCAATGGACCGACAATAAAAACGGCGATTCTGCCGAGAGCATATTGCAGTCTGAGAGAATTATTTCCCGCTTTCTTCATGAAGAACCCTTAAGCCAGTTTGCTTTGAACCACTTCGATTGCATTTCCGATGGTCCGGATTTTGTCGGCATCGTCGTCATCGATCTCTATTCCAAAGACATCCTCACATTTGATGATGACGTCCACAAGACGCGCGGAATTGACTTTGAGGTCGTTGAGAATGTGGGTATCTTTTGTCGCCGTTTCCAGAAGGGCGGGGTCCTTGGCGTAAAGCCTCAGGATGTTGATCAACTCTTCAAAAATCTTTTTTTCGTCCATTTTAATGCTCCTTTTCAATGCTCTTATTTGTTTTTATTCTTCCCATTTCTTAAAAATCAGGCAACTGTTCACATCGCCAAATCCGAAGCCGGCTTTGGCGATAATTTTCAAATCCGGGCACTCCACCGTCTGATGCGGAATGCTTTTGGAAAAAGCGGTAATCTCCGGATGGACATCCTCGCAGTTGATGGAGGGATGGAGAAACCCCTTGTAGAGCTCCAGCACAACGGCAACGCACTCAATGGCCCCGGCTGCACCAAGGCAATGACCGACCATGGACTTTGTTGACTGGATGTAGGGGAAATTTTCCGGACCGCGTTCTAACGCTCCGGTCCAGTTCTGTACCTCGTAGGGGTCAGCGAAGGTGGCCGTCAGGTGGCCGTTGATGGCCTCGATGTCCTGAGCCGAAATCCCCGCGTCGGCGATGGCTGCAAGGATGCACCTCTTGACCCCTGTCGGATTGGGGGCGGTCATGGAGCCCCCCATGCGGTGTCCGCCGCAATTGACGTGCCCTCCGAGCAGCTCCGCGTAAATGCGGGCGCCGCGGGCCTGAGCCGTTTCCAGGTCCTCGAGAAGAAGAAGGGCCCCCCCGGATCCGGGAATAAATCCGCCGGCTGATGCGCTCATCGGCCGCGATGCCTCTTCGGGGCGGTCATTCGATTTTTTGGAGAGCACCCGCATGGCATCGAAGCCCGCCCAGATATGGGGTGAGGCGCCTTCCGTGCCGCCGGCCAGCATGCGCTTGGCCAATCCGGCCCGAATCCGCGTCATGGCATCAAAAATGGCTTCATTGCCGGTGCTGCACGCCGAGGAGTTGGAGGTCACCTGGTTTCCCAGGGCCAGCAGTCCGCCGACACGCGCACTGGTCCCGCTGTTCATGACCTGTTCGACAATGCTGCTGCCCATCCGCTTCACTTTTCCCGCATTGACCATGGGAACCACGATATTGGCGATGGTGTCCATCCCCCCGATGCCGGAACCGACGATAATGCCCGAATCCCAGTCCACCTCATCGGAATCGAATGAAGGGACGGTCAGCCCGGCATCCCTCCAGGCATCAACCGCTGAGATTGCTGCGTAGCTGATATTCTCATTCATCGAAATCAGCTGTTCCGGGACGAAATATCGCTCCCGTATCGCCTCGACACCCTGCGGGATTCCACCGACCTGACAGGCAAAATTGAGCTCCTTCAACTCCGGAATATAGCGAATCCCGGACCGTCCTTCACGAAGGGCCGCTTCATATTCCTCCAGACCATGACCGTTGGGTGCAAGGACACCCATTCCTGTAATAACGACTCTACGTTTCATGCAACATAACCCCCGCCCCGGCTAGTACACCAAAACAGATATTTTCACCGTTTTCCCGTTCCATACTGATCTTTGTTTTAAGGCTTCCTCTCCGGAAATATATTTTTTCACCACGGATGACCACCCGTTCGCCGGGCGATACAATATTATTGAATTCGACACTTTCTACAAACGTAAAAAGGGTTGTCAATTGTCTGGTCTCTTCAAGAGAATTGTGCTTCTGCTGCATTGTCAGATAAAGCCCGAAAGCCACGACGCCGGTCTGGGCCATCGTTTCAATCAGAATCACTCCCGGGGTAATCGGACGGTCAGGAAAGTGTCCCGTATAGAAATACTCGTCCTCGCGATAACGGTATGCGCCGACGATGTGATTCTCGTCGAGCTCGATGATCTCATCGATGAACCGGAAGGGGTATTGCTGGGGAACCGCCTTCAGCACGAGATCCATGGTTTTTCGATCAGCCCCCATAAAGGCCTCCGTTGACATGAATCACCGTCCCTGAAATATAGGAGGCCCGGCAGGCGAGGAAGGAAACCACATCGGCGATCTCCTCCGGAGAGCCGAGACGCCCCAGGGGGATGCTGTCCAGGATGCGCTTTTTGACTTCCTCGGGCAGATTCTGGGTCATCGGGGTGTCAATGAATCCCGGCGCAATGGAATTCACCAGGATGTTTCTTCCCGTCAGTTCCTTGCAGAGCGACTTCGTAAAGGCGTCCAGGGCGGCTTTTTCCATCGTGTAGGGAATTTGCCCGCTGTTCCCGGTATGGCCGACGACGCTGGAGATGTTGATGATGCGACCGCTGTTTTTCCGGAGCATGAAAAGCCGCAGAATCCGTTTGGTCAGATACCAGCTTCCCCGGACGATGGCCCGCTGCAGATCGAAATCCTCCAGCGTCATACTGTTGATGTCCTTGTTGATGGAAATGCCTGCGGCATTGAGAAGCACATCGACACGGCCGGCCTGCTCCTTGATTTCGGCAAGCATGGACTCGACCTGGCCGGCATCCGTGAGGTCGGCCTTGAGAAGAAATCCGTCTTCAATCTCCGCAAGAACGGCCTTGGCCTGCTCTTCAACGATATCGATATAATTGATTCCCACCCGGAAACCTTCCCGGGAAAGAACCCTGGAACAGGCGGCGCCGATGCCCGTACCGCCCCCCGTCACTATCGCCACTGGTTTATTCGAACTCATGATTAGCTCCTGATGATTCCTCCCGTCGAATTGCGGGAGTGCTTGGGATAATCCGGGTAAACGATGCCGCTGAAAACACCGGACTGGGCCTTGTTGATCTCCGTGATCAATTCGTTGTCGACAAAGACTTTCGCATCGCCGATAACCACGCTGGAACCGGAATCTTTCAACTGGGAAAAGCGGCGGATATCCACTTCGTAGCGGACGCAGCGGTTATACGGACGAATCTGGCCGTTGAAGGAAACGTTTTGGCAGCCGAGCGCCCTACCCGCCCCGAGGGCCCCGCGCCAGACACAGTAAAACCCGAGCAACTGCCAGACGGCATCGACACAAAGACAACCCGGCTGGATAGGATCCCCGGAGAAATGACACTGAAAATACCACGCGTCAAGGCGAATATCCTGTTCCGCCACAATGCGGCCTTGACGACCGTCGTGGGTGATCGTCAGAATCCGATCCATCATGAGAAAGGGGGGCGCAGGAAGGCGGGCGTCAAAGCCTTCGGGGCGATTTTCCACGAGATTACCGTAAGCAAAGGCCAGCAGATCTTCAAGGCTGAAGCTGCCGCGTTCGCGAAACTCCTCATAGGTCATAATTGATCCTCAATTTTCAATAGGGTATGCACCCATGTCAGACCGCCCCCCACAACGCAGACCGCCACGTGGTCGCCGGGGGAAAAGTCGTTCCAGTGCTGGCTCAGAACAGCAGGAGCGCCGGAGCAGCCTGTGTTGCCAAAATATTCAACATTGTGCCAGTGCTGCTCCTCCAAAATGCCAGTGCGCTCGCAGGCGGTGCGGAGCATCCCGAGATTGGCCTGATGGCCGACAAAGCGGTTGACCGGGTAAACGGACTGCAACGCCCGGATGGAGTCCGTCGTCTTGCGGATGGCGAACCCCTGAACCGCATGCCCATCCTGGCGAAAATAACCCATCCGGGGAATAACTACCTTTTCCCAGGCTGTGGGCTTCGAATCACAGAAACTGGAGAGAAAGACGGCCCCGGAGGACTCCCGCGTTGAAACCACCGCCGCTGCGGCTCCATCGCCGAAGAGAACGGCGACGGCGCGATCCGAGTAATCCACGCTCCGGGTCATGGTTTCCGGATTGACGATCAGTACGAAAGGGGGAAGAGTCTCCGGTTTCATCATGTCCAGGACGTGAATATCCATCCCGAAGCTGCTGCAGGCCGAATTCACGTCGAAGCAGGGGACGTCGATGTTCAGTTCCGCGGCGACGGTCGATGCCTCCGCCGGTGTCAGATGATCCGAAGCGGAACTTCCCGAAATCACCATCCCGATATCGCCGGGAGAAAGCCCGGCGCGTTCGAGGGCCATCTGCGCCGCGAAGGCGGCGATCTGTGCGTTATTGTAGTCAGAGGCCTCTATCGCCGCCCGTGGATCCACATTTTTTGTGGAGCGGATATAATCGAGGGACATGACCGTCCGGCGGGCCGCAATGCCGACCCGCTCCATGATCCATTCTTCGTTCGTACCGATGTCCAGTTCTTCCAGAAAAGCATTGCTGATGACATTTTCAGGATGAAAATGACCTAAGCCGTGAAGATATAGCATAATTATCTCATACCAGTTCCCGCCCGATGATCATATCCTGAACCTCGCGGGTGCCCTCATAAATATCAATGATGTGCACATCACGAACGAGTTTGGAAATCTCATACTCATTGGTGAACCCGTAGCCGCCGTGCAGGTGCAGCCCCTCGTTGCAGCAGAAAAGAGCGGTTTCCGCGGCCATGTTTTTCGCGAGGGACGAATAAATCCCTTTATCGGGCGCGTCTTCCATGATTTTGATGGCGGATTTTAACAGAGCCAATTCGGAAAGTTCAACCTTTTTCCACATCGAGACCAGGGTCTGCCTGGCGACCGGGATGTCACAGAGCCTCTGGCCGAAGAGTTTGCGCTCCTTCGCATACGACAGGGTCAGATCAAAGGCCCTTTTTGCCACTCCGACTCCGATGGCTGCAATCATGGGACGGGCGAAATCCAGGACGTCGATCACGTACTTGAAGCCCAGCCGGCGATCTCCGATAATTTGGCCGGGTTCGAGCAGAACATCCTCGAAGGTCACGCCGGCTGTGTTGGACAGGCGCTGCCCAAGTTTGTCTTCCGGTTTGCCGACTATGATCTTTCCGCCTGTGGGCAGCTGAATTTCCCGAACCCCGTCAATGGGGGACGCCGCGTCGAGGGGAAGGGGAGGAACGGGGATGATCGCACAGGCCATCAATTGGCTGGAAGGTTTTCCCACCTTGCAGAAAACGGTGAATTGAGAGGCATAGGTGGCATTGGTGATGAAACACTTCGACCCGTTGAGGACATACCTGCCGTCTTCCCGCTTTGAAATATAGGAGGTCATGGAAAGGTTGTCCGAACCTGCGGCCGGTTCCGTCAGGCAGAAGGCCGAGAGCAGCGGGGCATCGACAAAGGGCTTCAGATAGGCCTGCTGCTGAGCTTCCGATCCGTGCTGGGCAATAACGACGTTCGCCAGGTCATTGCACATGGCGGACGTTGCAAGGCCGGAATCGCCATAGGAAAGTTCCCGGATGATCAAGGCGGCTGATACCACATCGACATGGTACCCCTTGATGGATTCCGGGACGGAGATATTCATGATGCCCATATCCCAGACCTGTTTAAGCAAATCCACTGGGAACACGTGCTTCCGGTCCATCTCAAGGGCGTGGGGAAGAATCTCGTTCTTGACAAATCGCGAGACCGTGTTCACGTACATCTGCTGAGTTTCGTTCAGGCTTAGATCCATAGCTTATCCTTTCTTGAGAAATAAACGGGTTTAAAGGTTCGATGCTTTGTCGGCGTTACGAAAGAGGCGTTGGGCCGCGGAAAGGGCCGTGATGGAAGAGCAGGAGACGCCGATGGTCTTGAAAAAGTCCCTCAGCGGTCTGCCGGGTCCGATTTCATAGACGGTTTTGGTTGTGGAAGACAACGCTCTCATGTTATCGATCCAACGAACGGCGGAACTCAGTTGTAAAACGAGGGCGTTTAAAATAGCATCCGCCTCTGGACGGTGGTAGGTTCCGGTGTAGTTGGAAGTCACTGCTGCCGCCTTTTCGGGCTGCCAGGAAGATGCGGTGGCGATCAGGACCTGCTGGAAAGGTTCGCCGATGGCTTTCATGAACCGGCTGTGAAAAGGGGCGCTGACACGCAGCGCGACGACGCGGAACGACGGATCGGTAAACCGCTCGGATAAACGCTTTTCTGCGGCAGGCAATGCCTCGACGGCCCCGCTGATGACCACCTGGGAAAGGGAGTTTTCATTTGCAACATCGACAGGCAGATCCGACAGCAGGCTGCGTATCTCCTGGACATCGAGATCGTTCAAAATAACGGCGGCCATTCCTCCGACGCCTACGGGAACCGCATTCTGCATCAGGCGTCCTCTTTCGTGCACGATGCGCAGCGTGTCCGGAAAAGAAAAAACGCCGGCAGCGACGAGGGCGGAAAATTCACCAAGGCTGTGCCCGCCGTAAACAGATGGAGAAAAAGGGTAAAGCGCCTGGATCCCGCGAAACATGGCGATTTCGGTGGCCAGGATACAAGGCTGCGTATATTCTGTTAGATTGAGACGTTCATCCTCGGAAAAACACAGGGCTGCAACGTCCCAGCCCAGGGTATCGGAGGCCTCTTCAAAGGTCTGCCGGGCGACGGGGATGCTGTCAAAAAAATCTTTTCCCATTCCAGGCCGCTGGGAACCCTGACCGGGAAACACGGCGGCGATAGAGTTTTCGGAAATCATAGGACTCTCCACAGTTTTGTCGAAATTCAAGTTCCTATAGCATGGGACGTGCCGAAGGGGCTCATTGGGAATAAAATAATAAATGAGTTTTAGAAACAAGTAGTTGCAAAGAGAGAAAAAAAGGGCGGGAGACGCAGAGATCAAAAAAGTGTATAAAGCAATTCGCGGTGCGAAGAGGATTACGCACCGGGGAGGCGCGGACATCTGGAACGAAAAAATCAGGCTCCAGGGGTGGGATGCTTAAAAAATGGAAACGTTTATTCTGGCAACGGTCAGTCTGATCATCGCGACATCGCTGATCATCAACAAGAACAAGGATGAAAAAAAGATCACCTTCGCCTTTTTGTGTGCGAATATTTTTGTCGAGAGAGCCGCTTCATTCATGGTTCTGGTTTCAAACGCGGGTTATTGGAAAACCCTTGAGGAGCCGGCCTTGATCCTGCTGCCGGCAATGAGTTTGAATTTTTCGCGGACCCTCATAAAAAAAGGGAACATCATCAACAGAAATGCCCTGATCATGGCCTTTGCACTTCCCCTGTCGGGGTATCTGCTTCAACTGCTGGGAATCCTGAGGGGGCATGCGTATGTTCTTGTCATGAGCGCCTATGGCGCCGGTGTGGCCCTCTTTATTTATTCATCGCTTCTGCTGTATATCAGGAAGAAGGCCGCCGGCGTGGAGAAGAGAAGGTTGATTTATCTGGCGATAGCCTGTGCCATTGCTGCGGGATTATGCCTGCTGAATCTTGCGGCAGCGCAAACTCTCGAGCTGCCGCCCTTCGCGAATATTCTTCTCGCGGCGCTTCTGTATTTCATCCTACTGATTATCGCCTATCCCCACCTGACCCGCCTTCACGAACTGATGGCAAAGGCGCTGGTGATCACGATATCGACTCTCCTGGCGACGGGATGTTTCTATCTTGTCATTTCCCTCTTCACAAAAACGTCGACGATCCCCCTGACGCACATCCTGGTTGCGTCCTTTGTCATTGTGATTTCCGTAACGCCCCTGAAGGTGATCATGAAGAAGATTTTCAGCTTCTTCTACCCGGGCAGCCAGGATGTCTTTACCTCGCTGTACGCTTTCGACGAACGGCTTGAGAGGGAAAAGTCCATGATGCTCGAGGAGATGGCCCCTGTTTTGGCCCACGAGATCAAAAACCCCCTCGGCTCCATCAAGGGGGCGGCGCAATACCTGGCAACGGAGATCGACAGCGAGGAGAACCGGAGGATCCTCAACGTCATCATCGAGGAAACGGATCGGCTCAACGGCGTGATGTCCCAGTTTTTGACCTACGCGAAGCCCTATAAATATGAGAAAAAGGAGCAGAGGATCGAACCGGTTCTGGATAAAATCATTTCCCTTGTAGAAGCCAGGAAAATTGCCGATAGTGTGACGATCAAAAAGGAAATGCAGGAAGATCTTCCGGCCATCAAGATGGATTCGGAAAAGATCATGCAGGTGATCCTGAATCTCGTTTTCAACGCAATCGAAGCGATGCCGGAAGGCGGAACCCTGACCCTGGGCGCAAAAAGGTTTGAAAGGGAAAACAGCGAAGGGATCGAAATTCTGGTGAGGGATACGGGAAAGGGGATTGCGAAAGAGGAGCTGAAACATATCTTCAAGCCCTTCTACACCAGCAAGGAGCGGGGCGTTGGACTGGGGCTGGCGATCTGCAACCGCATCGTGAGAAATCATGGCGGGGTCATCAAGGTGAAATCCATCCTGGGGAAGGGGAGTTCTTTCAGAATACAGCTGGAAAACTGACCCCGGTCGATCGAGACGGAAAAACGTCAGAAGAGAATAAGGATTGCGGGAATAAGCAGAAAAAAGGCAGAAAATGGAAAAGGTGCTCATCGTGGACGACGAGCTGAACATGCGCGTCGTGCTTCATGCCATGCTGAAGAAAAAGGGATATTCGGTCACCGAAGCCGTGGACGGTGTGGACGCACAGACCCGGCTTGAAAAGGAAAACTTTGATGTCCTGGTCACGGATTTGAAAATGCCGAGGCTCAACGGCCTGGGGCTTTTGGAGGACGTTACCGCGAAATACCCGGAAATGCCGGTCATTATCATTACGGCTCATGGAACCATCGAAACGGCTGTGGATGCCCTGAAAAAAGGGGCTTTTGATTACATTACCAAGCCGTTCGACCAGGGGGAATTGATTAACGTCATCGATAAAGCCCTGCGGACACGGAGAAAAAACTGCGACAAGGTTATCCTGGGAGAGGATGAGATCGACCACTACGGCATTGTCGGGCGCAGTGAAAAAATCCGGGAGATCTACGCGACGATCGAGCAGGTTGCCGCGACCAGGACGACCATCCTGATTACCGGTGAAACCGGGACAGGGAAGGAACTGATCGCCCGTGCCATTCACAGGGGAAGTTCCAGAAGGAACAACGCCTTCATCAAGATAAACTGCGGCGCCATTGCTGAAAGCCTCATCGAATCGGAATTGTTCGGCTATGAGAAGGGGGCCTTTACGGGGGCGGCAGCGGCTAAACCCGGCAAGTTCGAACTGGCGCATGAGGGGACGATCTTTCTCGATGAAATCGGGGAACTTCCCCGGGACATGCAGGTCAAACTCCTCCAGGTCCTGCAGGACCAGACCTTTGAGCGGGTCGGCGGGGTCAAAACCCTTCATGTGGATGTGAGAATCATCGCGGCCACGAACCGGGATCTACAGAAGGAAATCAAGGAAGGGAATTTCCGCGAGGATCTTTATTATCGGCTGAACGTAGTGCCCATCAAGATGCCTCCGCTGCGGGAGAGGAAAGAGGACATCCCGTCCCTGACCCGATATTTTCTGGATCGCTTCAATGCCAAACTGAACAGGAGCATTCGGGAGATAGTCCCCCAGGTCCTGGATTGTTTTCAAAAATACAGCTGGCCAGGCAACATCCGGGAACTGGAAAACCTGGTCGAACGAATCGTCCTGCTGGCCAAGGATGAAAAAATATCCCTGGAGGATGTTCCCGATGAAATCAAAAACTCGCCGGGTGAGGAAATCCTTGATTCCGAAGAGAAAGATAAAGACCAGTTTGAAACATACCTCTTGCGGGAAATGGAGAATTTTACGGAACGCCTTGTCCTGATGGCCCGCAGTGAAAAGAAGGGGGCATTGGAAGACCATCATGATGAGGCCTTCACGGAGGATCAAAAAAAACCCGGCCCCTATCGCAATTTCATCGAAAATCAAAAGGCGGAAGTGGAAAAACGGATGATCGAGAAGATCCTGGGAGAATGCAGCGGAAACATCACCCACGCCGCCAGGCGTCTCGGTTTCAGCCGAAAAGGTCTGCAGCTCAAGATGTTGAAATATAACCTGAGAAAGAAATAGCCCCCCAGAGATCGATTCAGAATGACATTTCCACCTCCACGGAGGACTTGAATCGCCGATGCGCAAAAGAGAAACACCGGCACCTCTGGAGATCATTTCCAATATTATTCTACGTCATCAGGATCTCAAAACGACTCAGGTCTATCTTGGAAAAGTCAGTGAATCAGAGGCCATCAGATGGATGGACATCCTTCACGGCATATAAGAGTTGATTAATTCACATTCGAAATCTGGAGTCTTTGGGCTGTTCTATGAAATGTAAAGACTGCCGCAGCAGGAATCAAAAGACTCCGGATTGACGGATTGCTTCCTGTACTCATTAAAATCAGATTCAGAGTTCATCCGAAGACTACAAGTGGAAGTGTGCTTATCTAAAAAATAAAAGGCAGAGCCGTTATTTGACCCTGCCTTTATACAATAAACCGATTCTGTGTTTCGTTACTGCTTGAACTTTCTTCCAGCTCCTGCCAAGCCAACAAGACCTAGACCAAGAAGCAGCATGGTGGTGGGTTCGGGCACAACATTTTTACCTACCGCCAAGTTATCGGCCTCAAAAGCGAAACTTGTGCTGGTTAACCTAACACCATAGAAATCGGGCATTCCGTAAAAATTAACGTACTTATTCGTGTTAGGATCATCCTGCGCACCATTTCCAATGCTGAACGTACTACCCAAAACGGTATCAAGTACTGTTTCGAGATCTGAATCTAAGAACTCAAGCTTATTGTAGGAATCCATTGACCCCCACCAGAGGCCAAAGTAATTGTAGGACTCACCCTTGAAACTAACTATGGCAGATCTTGTCTCCGTTAAAGCCAGAGGCACTGTCAGGTAATGAGATTGATCGCGTGCTCCAGGAATTCCGGGCACTGCCTCCACTCCATGATTATCCCACCAAGGAGCGGCGGCGCTTTCTACGCTACCATCACGGATAGCAAAATTACCTGTCACATTCCAACCCAGATTTGAACTCCCTCCGTTGAAAGTTTCAACTATGGCACCAGCGTAAGGCGATGTGTAACCATCGTTGCCATAAGCTCCACCTATTACATAGTTAATTGCACTGGCTGGAGCAGCAACTGCCAACAACAGTATAAAACTGAAAAGGATTGAATATTTCTTCATAATTTCCTCCTTACTTCTGTAATTTGAACTAATTTATTAACAGAGCAATAGACATACCGATATTTTAACTTGTTGAAATTGTAAGACATTAAAATTAAGAATGTTCTGAGAGGGTGATTTTTTGTAAAGTAATCCGACACATACTAAAGTGCAAAGGTAACGCTAAATAGACAAAAGGACATTAAATGCAAGACATTAAGTTAATCTCTCGAATATGTAAGATTTTTTAACAAAAATACTGCGAAATAAAATTTATGACTTCATTTCCATCCTCTCAAGATTGTAAATAATTCCGACACACCCCTTACATCTTTCCTTCCGTAATCTTATCCTATTGCTATCCTCTATACCTAAGGATAATTAGATGAAACCAAGAGATAGCGACTTCCATTTTTCCCGTGGTTCCTGTGCATCGGCAGGACAAATCTTCTGTACACGCAGCATGTCAATCGGAAATACAAACGTAGCGGTCGATTGTGTCAGAACCGATTCTTTTCGACTATTGTTGATACGGAATGTTATTTATGGGCAGTGACAAGATACATTGAGCAAAATCCTGTAAAATCGGCGTTGGTGACGCGTCCGGAGGACTATCTTTGGTCGAGTTGCCGAGCCAATATTCGGGGACAAGAAGACGGATTGGTTACAGGTAAAGGGTGGCTTGATGAAAAAGATCGGGAAGCCTACCGGACATTCCTGATTCAAACAGATACGCTGATGGATCAAAAGATCAGGGTGAATACTTCAACTGGGCTTCCTTTGGGAAGCGAAGACTTCCTTTCCTTTCGCGTTGAGCCTCTCCTCCAGGATCAAGAATTGACAACCTCGGGGTCAACAGGCATGAATTAGTACGAGGGTGCCGTCGACGGCAAGGGGATGTCAAAGCAGAAGGCGGTCACCTGTCAGGGATAGATCGAAATGACCGATTACGCGGGAAGCATCGGGGGGCTTTTCTGAGCGGGGCCCCGTCGCTCACGAGCTTCCCATGTCTGCCTGTTTTCCAACAAAGGGAAACGCCCCTTCGAACTTATCGGGATGTTCTTGATTTGAAGAGAAAATTCATGATTGCCTCCGGCAAACTGACGATAAGTCAGAGGCTGCAACTGGCCATTCCGGCCAGGATCCCCATGCCGGTCATCACGGAGACGCCCTGGAAAGAGAAGAATCCGGTCACGGCGTCGATGATGATAAGGAATATCGATGGATGGAAGCCGAACAGGGCGAGGGAACACAGGACCACCGGAACAATCGCCCATTGCGATGGTCCGGTCCATACCCGTTCCAGAAAAATAATGGTCATCAGCATAACCAGGACGAAATAGAAAAGACTGATCAGAATCGACAAGGCCGTATTGATTCCTGAAGAAAAAAGATTGTCCATCATTCTCACCTCGCTTTAAATATAAGTATTGCCCGAGGCTGAGGCAAGATCCCTCAATGAAAGATCGAGAGAAAGGCGTTCGAAATATTTCGATGAGGGTCCTATCGGGAAAAATCGAGGTCAAATCATGTGCGGTCGCTTTGTTCTCTTAACGGATCTGTCTGTTATTTCGGAGTCCTTCGATGTCGAGGAAGTTGTCTGCGACGATCAAAGGGGAAACGATATCTTGAGAGCGGCCACGATAAGTGAGGGAAAGACGGACAGGTAAACTGAGGGACTGCAGCAGGGGTAATATGGGTAATATGGGGACGCTTCCCGTATTTATGTTTGAACCGGTGAGGATCAATGTAGAAATTTTTCATGCCGAGAATCGCCCGTATCATAGCACCCCATTATCCACATCATATAACCCAGCGGGGTAATAACCGAAGTCGATGTCTTTTTGGATGATGAAGACAAAGACAGAACCAGAAGGCGCAGGCGACGTTTTACAGCGCGCCTGACCCACGCACGTTGGGCAGAAAGATTGAGACCCCTTATTTCTGTCTGACAGGCGGGGCACGGAGTCGCAAACTAAAAAATCGGAGGATATGTATGATGAAAAGAGCTGTAGCTGTTGTATTGGTTTTTCTATTTACTGTGTTGGCTACACATGCGATTGCGGCTGAAAAAAATGCTATCAGAGGTATCAGCTAAATCAAAAGCGGTAAAAATCTTAATGGGTGATCCGTACGGTAAGAACAAAAAAGAAGTAGAAAAGCATATTAAATCTGTAAAGTTACTAAAGAATGGAACTGAAGATTGCGGCGGTATCAAAACTCCTGTTTATGAAATTCATGTAGTCGTACCAGTCGCAGACATAAAGAATCAAGATACTCCTCTTGATGGGAAATTATACATTGATGCTAAAAATGGCAACTTGCAATGCGCCGGCTTACCATATCTTGATTAATGTTCAAGATCTTCCGAGAACCAAGACCTCTCATGTCATAGATGTCGCCGCAGGACCGCCAGGAAGCCAAATCCAGTGCAGATGAAGATGATCGCTGAGGGCAACGGGACGACCGTTGCCGCGAAATCTCTGCCCAGGATTTCATGAGTAGCCGTCGTCGGATGGAAATCATCAAAGAAGAGGTATGTCCCCGGGTCGCCACATACTGCTGAGCCATCGAAACAGGCATCTGTTACGTTTGTGAATCCGTGGGCGGAAGGATTGTTCACCACGGACCGCATCAGTGCGGCCGTATCGTAATACAGCACATCGGAGGGAAGCATGGCCTCAAGTCCGGCATTGAAAGCGTTTGTGATCGCGGTACCCAGGGCGGCATATTCCGGCGACACGGAGTTAAAATAGGGTGTAAGGCCGAGATCCGGCATCCCCGGTGCAAGAATCGTTTCTGCGCCCATTTCTTTCAGTTCCCCGATGATCGCCAGCTCATTTGCCAATGCCCGCGAGACGATCGCAGAAATATCATTCCCATCCATAGGCGAGGGGGCCAGGATGTCGTTCGGCCCCCCCCAAACGACGAAAAGCCCTCCGGACATGTAGGGACCGAGCAACCCTTTTGTTGCGCCATACATCGTCGTCATGCCCGGCAGGTTATATGCGCCGAACTCCGTCACGTTACCGCTGTCTGCGTAATTGCCGACCCCTGTCGTCGCACCGATCCATGCGAAATCGATCAAAGGCGCCCCCAGGAATGAGGCAAGGTATTCCACCGCAACCGGACCGTCTGACCGGCGACCGTCGTAATATGGGAATCCGGGCTGACCGGTCGCATTGAAAAAATTGCCGTTGTCGGACAGGCTATCCCCGTAAACAACCACGGAGCTGTAAGTTTTGGCGTATGCGCCAGTTGTGATCAGGCAAAATATGGCGATTATAACGACAAGGAAACGTTTTGCGTTCATGGTGTATCCTCCCTTCAAACAAAAGCATTATTTGCGGTTCTTGCCGTCACGGGGGCCACGTACAAGACAGACATACCTCTTTTCACCTGCAGGAAAACCTCACCACATCGTTTCCAATTGTCTAATATTCAATATTTTAATCCGTGTTTAGTTGATGATCTCATCGGGGAAACATTTTTGTGAAAGAATTCTATACTGAAATGTTGCTTAAACTAAGAATAGGAAAAATTTATTTTGATTGCAAGGTGTTTATCCTGATAAAGCAAGCAGGAGGGAGGTTTTTATATGTTCAGAACATTGCTGATCAATCCGGGATCCACCAGCAGCGAGATTTCCATTTTTGAAGATGAGCGTGAGGTTAAAAGCGCCAGGATGATCCATCCCATAGCAGAATTGAGGAAGTATTCATCGATCCTGGATCAGTATCCCTACCGTTGCGCTGCCATCAAGGAACAGCTTCGGCAATGGAATATCCGGAAAGGGGATTTGGCGGCCGTTGTCGGCAGAAGCTTCATAAGCCGCAGGGAAAGCGGCGCCTACGTGGTTAATCAAAAAATGATCGATGATGTTAAATCCATCCTGTCGCGGGTGGAACATGCGGCGGGAATGGGCTGCATGCTTGCCAGGGAAATCGCCGATGAACAAGGCATCCCGGCCTTTGTCGCTCATTGTGCCTCTCAATCTCTCGGTCCTATGGCAAAGGTATCCGGCATTCCCGGAATTCAAAGGCGCGCCGTCTACCATGTGGTGAATATCGAAGGGATTGCAGGACTCGCAGCCCGGGAACTGGATCGGGCAATGGACGACCTGAATCTCATCATCGCTCACCTGGAAGGCGGGATGTCCATTGCGGCCATCGCCGGCGGCAGGCTCGTCGATGTAAGCAACGCCTTCGAGGAGGGACCCTTCACCACGGAACGGAGTGGTGCCCTGCCCGTCGTGTCGCTGGTGGAACTGTGCTTTTCCGGTCAATACACCCGCGAACAGATCCTGAAAATGATCCGGGGCGAAGGGGGGATGGTCGCCTATCTCGGCACCAACAAAATCAGTGACATTGAAAAGCAGGTCCAGGCGGGGAATAAAGAAGCCGGGTTTTACCTGGAGGCCATGTGCTATCAGGTCTCGAAAGAGATCGCCGCCATGGCGTCTGTTCTGAAAGGCAAGGTGGATGCGGTCATCTTGACGGGCAAGATCCTGGAATCCGCCCACGCGGTCAACTGGATCGAAGAGAGGTGCGGCTTTATCGCACCGGTGAAACGGTATCCGGAGCAGGAGGCCCTGGCCTTCGCCCAGGCTGCCTTGACGGTATTGAGGGGTGAGGAGAAAGCTCGGATTTACGAGTGAGAATCCCCTCTGAATCCCAGGATCATTCGAAGAGAGTATACCAGCCCAGGCGGGCGTCCTGCTCCTGCTGGAGGGAAAGCATCCGATTCTGGACGTCCAGGCGCATCCGTTCAAAGTTTTCCGGATCGAGATCCGGGGGGATGAAGATGGGAGCGCCCCAGGAAATATGGATGGTGCTGAAGGGCTTGGGGATCAGGCAGCGGTCCCAGCTGTTTAGAATCCACGCCCGACTGGCGGAGGCGGAGATCGGGAAAATGGGCGCTCCGGATCGCTGGCCCAGGGTGATGAGGCCCGGCTTGATGATTCCCCGTGGTCCGCGGGGACCGTCCACAACATGAACCACCGCGGGATGCTCTTGAAGTTCCTGGATCAGGGACGATAGCGCCCCTTTCCCGCCCCTGGAACTCGAGCCTCGAACGGGGTGGAAATTCATGCAGGAAAAAAGCTGAGCAACCAGTTCGCCATCACGGCTCCGGCTGATCATGACCGAGGGCGAATAGTGCGCGAAGCGCGGCGAATAAGGAAGGATCGCTAAAATCCGTTGATGCCAGATGGAGACGATCAACGGCTCATGACGGGAGAGCCGCTGAAGGAGGGAAGCGTCATTCGTGACAGAAAGCCGGCAAAACAGGAAATAAAAGCGGACCAGGTAATAAAGCCAGCGGATCAGTCCGGAATGAATCGCAAAAAGGGAGATCTTCTTAAACACGGAAACCTCCTAGCCATAATATCCGATGGAATTCAAAGGGCATTCTTCGCAGCGGGGCACCGTCCGGCAATACCTTTTCCCCGTGTTCACAATCAGGGCATGATACTGGTTGTAAAGCGGGACATCTTTTGGAAGGGACTTCATAACAAACGTTTGCAGCGCGTCATAGTGCATGTCCGAGGCAATCACGCCATGTCGCTGAAAAATCCTCCTGGTATAGGTGTCGATCACAAAAATGGGTTGATTGGCGGCATAAAGCAGGATGCTGTCCGCCGTTTCCTTTCCGATGCCGTTGATGGAGAGCAATTGATCGCGGAGTAGCCATAAATCTTCGGAAAACATTTTTTCCAGATCCCAACCGTAATGAGAACACAGAAAAGAGAGAAAGTTCTTGAGGCGGAACGTTTTAATACGAAAGTAGCCTGCGGGACGAATAAGCTCCTCTAAAATCCGGGAGTCCGTTTCATACAGCCATTGAGGGTCCAGCAAGCCGGCCGCCTTAAGATTGTCCAGGGCGCGTTCCACGTTCTGCCAGGCGGTGTTTTGAGTGAGGATTGCGCCTACCATCACTTCGAACGGCGTCTCGCCGGGCCACCAGTGGAGGTCTCCAAAGTGGCTGTTGAGCTTGTCGTAAATGACGGACAGTACGGACGCTTCGGGCATGGGTTTTTTTTCAGGGAAAAGCGGATAAGGCTTATGGCCGAAGGGCGACAAAAAAGGTGGATTGCCCCCGTTTGACCAGGAGCAGGAGATTCTTTTTGGCCTCCTTGCGGGAGATCTCCCTTTGGTAGTCTTTTTTGGAAGCAATTTTTGCGCGATTGACCTGAAGAATCACATCCTGAGGCTGAAGCCCCGCGTCATCGGCCGGGCTTCCCTCGCGAACATCCGTGATGACCACCCCGGTGCGGCTGGACAATCCCAGGTATTGAGCGATCTCCGGGGTAATGTCATGAACCGCCATGCCGTAACTGTCCCGGGATAAATCGCCTCTGGCCGCCAGTTCCGTCTGGTCCGTACGCTCCGCAACCAGGACGTTCGCCTTCATCAGCCGATTTTCCCGCAAAAATCTGACATCGACACGATCCCCAACTTGAAATCCGGCAACCATCATCAGGAGATCATGTGAGTTATTGACTTTTTTCCCATTGATTTCAACGATGATATCCCCCGGCTTGATCCCTGCGTTGCTTGCCGGATCCCCCCTGAAAACCTCTGCCACCAGGGCGCCCTGCTGAGCTTTCTGATTCATCGTCTTTGCGATGTCTTCCGTAACATCCTGGACGGAGATGCCCAGCCAGCCGCGAGAGACCTTCCCCTTGGTCTTGAGGTCGGAGAGGATGATTTTGGCCATATTGACAGGAATTGCAAACCCGATTCCCTGTCCCTGGGCGACAATGGCCGTATTAATTCCAATGACCTTCCCCTCCATGTTGAACAGGGGGCCGCCGCTGTTCCCCGGATTGATCGATGCGTCCGTCTGGATGAAATCATCATAGGGGCCCGCCCCGATGACCCTTCCCTTGGCGCTCACGATCCCCGCCGTGACGGTCTGCTCCAGCCCGAAGGGATTGCCGATCGCCAGGACCCATTCTCCCACGCGAAGTTTATCGGAATCGCCTATTTCAACGACATTCAAACTCCCCGTAGGCTTGATCTTGATCAGGGCGATGTCCGTTTTGGCATCCTTGCCGATGATCTTTGCCTCATATTCGTTTCCATTGGACAGCTTCACCAGGATTTTATCGGCCTTTTCCACCACATGATTGTTTGTGAAAATGTATCCGTCAGCACTGATAATGAACCCGGAACCCAGGCTCCTCTTCTTGAACTCACGTTTGGGAACATCTCCGAAAAACCGTTCAAAAAATTCGTCCCCCCAGAAATAACGCTCGAAAGGTGATCCGTTATTGCCGAAGGGTGAGGAAAAGGGGTTCGACCCGGGCCGGACCGTCTGGGTTGTCCGGATATTGACCACCGCCGGTTTTAATCGATCGACAAGATCTGCAAAGGAGCCGGGCATTCCGGCGCTGTCCGTCGAAGGGACCGCCGATGCGACCTGAACATCAGGGGCCACGGGGGCAAAGGAGGAGCGCAGAACCTCCACCACGGAGATAACAAAAAATGCCACGAGAAAAGCTAACAGAAACATGATGAACGTATTTCTGTTCTTACTTTCCTTTTTCATTAAAACCTCCCGGTTTTAAAAATGATTTTGATTTTTCCGGCTTCTCTAACACAAATAACTTCGAGTTTCTATGAATTTATTTTCCGGGCCTGCGAAGCAGAAGCTGCATCCGCTGAACCTTTAAAAAGTTAAATCCCGCCCTTGCCTGTGGGCAAAGGGAGGGATTTTGCAGGAACAAGGGCCTGAATACCCCCTGTCAGCCCGACTGCCCTAATCCTTGAAGATAGCCCCCGTGCTGGCCGAGGTGACAAGCCGGGCATAGCGGGCCAGGTAGCCGCCCAGGGCCGGCTGCGGTTTCGGCTGCCATTCCCGCCTTCTCCGCTCCAGCTCTTCATCGCCGACGTTAAGGGTCAGGGTCTTCTCCGGGATGTTGATGGCGATGCGGTCTCCTTCCCTGATCAGGGCAATGGGACCGCCTTCTGCCGCTTCCGGGGAAATGTGCCCGATGGCGGCCCCGCGGGTGCCGCCGCTGAAACGGCCGTCCGTCAACAGGGCAACGGAGCTGTCCAGGCCCATGCCGGCGATGGCCGAAGTGGGACTCAGCATTTCCCGCATTCCCGGCCCGCCCTTCGGCCCCTCGTAGCGGATGACCACAACATCTCCCGCCACGATCCTGCCGCCCAGGATCGCGGCAATCGCTTCATCCTCTGAATCAAAGACCCGGGCGGTGCCTTCATTGGCCATCATTTCCGGAAGCACCCCGGACTGCTTGACCACGGCGCCGTCGGGGGCAAGGTTCCCCCTGAGAATGGCGATGCCGCCCTCGGGGCGATAGGCGCGGTTCAGCGGGCGGATCACTTCTTCATTGAGGACCCGGGCCTTTGCCAGGTTTTCCCCGACCGTCTTTCCCGTGACCGTCAGGGCCGCTTCATCGATCACGCCCCGTTCGCTGATGACCTTCATGACGGCCTGGATGCCTCCCGCGGCGTCCAGCTCCTCGATATGATGGGGGCCGGCCGGGCTGAGATGGCACAGGTTGGGCGTTTGAGCGCTGACGCTGTTGAAGAGGTCGAGGTCCAGGGTGATACCGGCTTCATGGGCGATGGCCGGGATGTGCAGAACCGTATTGGTGGAGCATCCCAGGGCCATGTCCACGGCGAGGGCGTTTTTGAAGGCGCTCAGCGTGGCGATGTCGCGGGGGCGGATGTCCCTGGCGACCAGTTCCATGATCTTCATCCCGGCCTCTTTGGCCAGACGCCGCCGCGCCGCTAAAACCGCCGGAATCGTGCCGTTTCCCGGAAGACCCAGACCAAGGGCCTCTGTGACGCAGTTCATGGAGTTGGCGGTGAACATGCCGGAGCAGGAGCCGCAGCCCGGGCAGGCGCAGTCTTCCAGGGCATTCAGTTCCTCTTCCGACATCTTGCCCGCCTTGACCGCGCCGACTCCCTCGAAGACGCTGATGAGGTCCACGGACTTCCCGTCCAGACGCCCGGCCATCATGGGGCCGCCGCTTATGAAGATCGACGGGATGTTGAGACGCAGGGCGGCCATCAGCATTCCGGGAATGATCTTGTCGCAGTTGGGTACAAGGACGAGGCCGTCAAAGGGATGGGCCATGACCATAGCCTCCGTGGAATCGGCGATGAGCTCCCGGCTGGCCAGGGAATATTTCATCCCCAGGTGGCCCATGGCGATGCCGTCGCAGATTCCGATGGCGGGAAATTCCACCGGGGTTCCGCCGGCCATGCGAATCCCCGCTTTGACATCCTCTACGATCCGATCCAGATGGATGTGGCCGGGAATGATTTCATTTGCGGCGTTGACAACGCCGATGACGGGACGCTCAAGCTCTTCATCGGTATATCCCATGGCCTTAAACAGAGAACGGTGCGGCGCCCGTTCAAGACCTTTCTTCATGATATCGCTGCGCATGGACTTCTCCTTCCGGGAACTGTTTCCCTGTAAAAAAAGGGGATTAACCCGCTGATCGAAACCGGTTAATCCCCTGCAAAAACGTTAAGACGCGACATGTACTTCCCGTTTCTTATTTGACGCCATGATTCAGAATGGGAACTGCTATTTCTTCCGCCGCTCGGGGCGCAGATTGCGCACGGCGGCCCCGGCCTTCCACATTTCGCTGTTATGGATAACTTCCAGTTCCTTCCGCAGCTTTTCCCGATAATCCGGGGCCTGGCTGGCCTCAAGCACGATCTGGGTCTCACGGCCGCTCTTCACGCTTTCGTAGAGGGAATCGAAGACGGGCGCGACGGCGTCACGGAAACGGTCCTTCCAGTCCAGGGCTCCTCGCTGGGCGGTGATGCTACAGTTGGCGTACATCCAGTCCATGCCGTTTTCCGCTACGAGACGGATGAGGCTCTGCGTCAGTTCTTCCACGGTTTCGTTGAAGGCTTCGCTGGGGCTGTGGCCGTTTTTGCGCAGGACGTTGTACTGGGCCTCCATGACGCCGGCCAGGCAACCCATGAGCACGCCCCGCTCGCCGGTTAGATCGCTGAAGACTTCCTGCTCAAAGGTGGTGGGAAAGAGATAGCCTGAGCCGATGGCGATCCCCACCGCCAGGGTCCGTTCCCGGGCTTTGCCCGTGGCGTCCTGAAAAACGGCATAACTGGAATTGATGCCGCTGCCGTCGAGGAAATTCGACCTCACGGTCGTGCCGGAGCCTTTAGGGGCCACCAGGATGACGTCGATGTCCGCCGGGGGAATCACCCCGGTCTGCTCTTTATAAACAATGGAGAACCCGTGGGAAAAGTAAAGGGCATTGCCCGGCTGCAGGCAGTTTTTCATCACCGGCCACATTTCCTTCTGGCCTGCGTCGGAGAGAAGGTACTGGATGATGGTGCCCCGTTTGGCTGCCTCTTCCGGGGAAAAGAGCGTTTCTCCGGGGACGAATCCGTCGGCAACCGCCTGATCCCAGGCATAGGGCCCTTCGCCGACAAGGACGTTGACCCCGTTGTCGCGCATGTTCAGAGATTGGCCCCGTCCCTGAATGCCGTAGCCGACAACGGCGACAACCTCATTTTTCAGCACCTGCCGCGCCTTTTCCAACGTGAACTCTTCAGATGTGATAACCTCCTCCACGATACCGCCGAAATCAATTTTTGCCATACGTTGCCTCCTTATATCCTGAACCCGGTATTTTTATCATGTTCTTCAGAACGTTTCATAAGACATAGGGGCAATGGCCCATTGCCCCTATGTGAAGAAACGATCTTTATTTCTTCTGCTGAAGCGGGAATGCGGTTCCCCCTTGAGCGTCCAATCCTAAAGTGTGATGCTGCCTGTCCTGGCAAAATCATCAATGCCCAGCTGCTCCAGGGCGGCGAAGGCGTTGTCCATGTCTTCCTTGTTGCCCGCCAATTCAAGGACGCCATATCCAGCGCCGGTTTCTATCACTTCTCCCCTGTATCTGTCAACGATTTCCATGATTTTGTCCTGGTTTTCCCCGGTCATCGGCATGCGGATCAGCATCATCTCGCGAAGGGGAAGACCCAGGCTGGTCAGATCCGTAACCTGGTGGATATCGACGAGGCGGTTGAGCTGCTTTTCTATTTTTATAATCGTGTCCTGGTCCCCGTGCGTCGTAATGAGAATCTTCGTGATCCGGGGATCTCTCGTGATATTGGCGGTGATGCTGTCGATGTTGAAGCCGCGGCCGCTGAAGGTTCCGGCGATGCGGGCCAGCACATCGGGCTTGTTGCTGGCCAGGATTGAAATGACGCTTTCCTTGATGTCCATTTTACGGCAAACCTTTCTTTGGATGAAGTGTATGGGCGGAAAAAACCCGTCTTGGATCAGTCGGCCTCCTGCCTCAGGTTTCCAAGCTTCATGTCCGTCAGCGCGGCGCCCGGGCTGACCATGGGATAAACCTGCTCCTCCGGCTCCACTTGAAAATCCATCATGACGACCCCGGGGGTTTCCAGTCCCTTTCGCAGGACATCCTCCACTTCCTCGGGCTTCGTGGCTCTCAGTCCGACGGCTCCGAAGGCTTCAGCCAGCTTCACAAAATCGAGCGTCTGTTTCATATGGGTCTGAGAGTAGCGTTTTCCGTAGAACATTTCCTGCCACTGCCGGACCATGCCCAGAAAGCTGTTGTTCAGGATGACGACCTTGACAGGCAGATTGTAGTGGACGGCGGTGGCCAGTTCCTGGATGTTCATCTGAATGCTGCCGTCCCCGGCAATGTCGACGACCGTGCGGTCCGGAAAGGCCACCTGGGCACCGATGGCCGCGGGAAGACCGAAGCCCATCGTACCCAGCCCACCCGATGAGATGAAGGTGTCCGGGTAATCGAAGTGGTAGAACTGGGCCGCCCACATCTGATTCTGCCCGACTTCCGTCGTGATGATGGCCTGCCCCTTTGTCAGTTCGTAGAGCTTTTCGATGACACACTGGGGCTTGATCTTATCGCTGCGGCAGTAACCCAGTGGAACCGCCCTCTTCCATTTTGTGATCTGATCCAGCCAGTCCCGGGTCTGATCCTCGGAAAGAAGGACCCGGCCCCCGGCCATCGTGTTGAGGCGCTGCAGGGCTTCCCGGCAGTCGCTGATGATGGAGACATGGGCCTTGACGATTTTGTTGATCGAAACGGGGTCGATATCGATGTGAATAATCCGGGCGTTCGGTGCGAATTCCGCGACCTTGGAGGTGACGCGGTCGTCAAAGCGCACTCCGACGGCGATCAGCAGGTCGCTGTGGCTGACGGCCATATTGGCGTAATACGTCCCGTGCATGCCCAGCATCCCGAGCCAGCGTGGATCCGTTCCCGGAAAGGCTCCCAGCCCCATGAGCGAGGCGGTGACCGGTGCGTTGACCGCATCGACGAAGGTCCGCAGTTCTGAGACGGCCTTTCCCCGGAGGATTCCGCCGCCGACGAAGATGACGGGCCTGCGGGAGGCCTTGATGAGGCTGATAGCCTCTGCACAGGCCCCATCGATGGATTCCCTGGACGGTTCTGCGGGCAGGTTGACGGCCATGGAAATCTTCTCTTCTTCCAGAGTCGCCTGGAGGATATCTTTAGGAATGTCCACCAGCACGGGACCGGGGCGCCCGCTCCGGGCGATGTGGAAGGCCTCGCGGATGTTGCGACCCAGATCTTCAACCGTTCGAACGAGGAAATTGTGCTTGGTGCAGGGACGGGTAATGCCGGTAATGTCCACTTCCTGAAACGCGTCCTTGCCGATCATATGGGTCGGAACCTGCCCGGTCAGAATGACCACCGGGATGGAATCCGCGTAGGCGTTGGCGATCCCCGTCACGGTGTTGGTGGCGCCGGGGCCTGAAGTAACCAGGCAGACACCGGTTTTCCCCGTTGCGCGGGCGTAACCGTCCGCTGCGTGGACCGCGCCCTGTTCATGGCGGACCAGGTAATGTTGAATTCCTTCCTGTCGGTACATTTCATCGTAGAGATCGATAACGGACCCTCCGGGATAGCCGAAGATGGTGTCCACGCCTTCTGCATGCAGGGCTTTAAATAGGATTTGCGATCCGGTGAGCTTCACAAAAATACCCCCTTATCATTATGTATAAATTCTTCGTCCTCAAGGGATCCGGGAGGGATTCATTCCGGATCATTCTTGGGATTGAGCGGGATGGCGATGCATCCCGTCCGATTCATCATTTCGACATCAAACGTCTGAAAGTACTGGAAGACCGCATCATTTTCAGAGCGACTTCCAGAGGTTTCGATAATATAGTAATCCGGCCGCATGGCCACGATCCTGCATCCCAGGGTGTTTAACGCCTGAAGAGCCTCCGCGTGGCGTCCGGGGGTAATCTTCAGACCCAGGAGCATCATTTCCCTCTTGAGAAATCGTTCGCCTGTATAATCCAGAACATCTACAATATCAACCAGTTTATCAAGCTGCTTCTTGATCTTTTCCGTAAAATCCGCATCGGCGTTGCTCGTCAAGGTGATCCGTGAAATTTCCGGGTTCGCCGTGGGAGCGACGCAGAGGGTCTTGATGTTGTATCCCCGGCCGCTGAACACTCCTGCAACGCGCGACAGCACCCCGGGCTCGTTCTTGACCAGAATCGTAATGGTATGTTCTTCCATGCTCATGGCCTGTTCTTTTCCTCCCTAAAATAGCCCCGCCGTATCTCTTGTTCCTTCAAAAGCCGGCGGATCGGGGAACTGGGTCCCCTTCATCCGTTCTCAGTCGCCGACTCCGTGAATCATTGCCGTGTTCGCCTGCCCAGGGGGGATGATCGGGAAGACGTAATCGTTCTCATCCACAACCACCTCCAGCAGGTGGGGGCCTTCCGCCCGGGCCAGGGCGGCCAGGGCCGCTTCGGGGTTCTCATCCACGGAGATTCTCTCCGCCGGGACGCCGAAGCCCTTCGCCACCGCCACCAGATCCACGTGATTGCCCAGTTCGATGGTGTTGAAGCGGCCTTCGTAGAAAAGATCCTGAATCTGGCGGATCATCCCCAAGTGGCGATTGTTGAGGACGACGATTTTAACCGGGATCTTGTAATAGCTCAGGGTGGCCAGTTCCTGGATGTTCATGTAGAATCCCCCGTCTCCGCAGATGGCCACAACGGATTTGTCCGGCATGCCGATCTTGGCGCCGATTGCCGCCGGGACGCTGAACCCCATGGTTCCCATGCCGCCGCTGGTGATAAGGCCGCGCGGCGTGCGGGCCTTCCAGGTGCGGAGAGTCCATATCTGGTTCAAGCCCACGTCGGAGACGGCGATGGTTTCTTTGGGCATGGCCTCCTGGATCATACTGATCAGATGACCCGCCTTTCCGCAACCCTTGAAGGGAAGGCAGAAATCCTTGGCTTCCCGCTCCTGCTGGATGCGCTGCAGCCAGGCGGACCTGTCTCTCGACTCCACAAGATTCAGAAGGGCCGAAATGGTTTCCTGGATATCGCCCACATAAGGCAGAGCCACCTTGACATTCTTTCCGATTGAGGTGGGATCGATGTCAATCTGGGCGATGGTGGCCAGCGGCGCGAATTCATCGATGAGAGACGTGCTGCGATCGGAGAAACGCATGCCGACGGCCAGGATAAAATCGGACTGGTGCACCGTGCTGTTTGCCAGCTCATTGCCGTGGGTGCCGATGAAGCCAAGATCGTAGCCGTTACCGGAGGCGATCGAACCCACGCCCATCATGGTGGTGGTGAAGGGGATCCCTCCCTTTTCGATCAAGGCGCGCATCAGGTCGCAGGCATTGCTCAGCTTCACACCGCCCCCCATGATGATCACGGGGCGTTCGCTCATATTCAGCGCCCGGGCTATTTTCCCCAGCTGGTCCAGATTAGACGGGACTTTTTCTGCGGCGGACGACGGAGTCTCCTCCGGGGGATCCGCCTTTTCACACCGGGAAGCGAGGATGTCCCTGGGCATATCGACCAGCAGCGGTCCCGGCCGGCCGGACCTCGCCAGCTGAAAGGCCCGGCGCAGAACCGAAGCCAGGTTGTTCACGTTATTCACCTGATAGCTGTGCTTGGTGATCGGCAGCGTAATTCCTACAATGTCCGTTTCCTGAAAAGAATCCCGACCCATCAGGCTGGTATTGACCTGACAGGTCAGAGCGACCACGGGTGAAGAGTCCATGAAGGCGGTCGCGATGCCGGTCACCAGATTGGTGGCGCCAGGTCCTGACGTGGAGAGGCACACTCCCACTTTCCCGGTGGCACGGGCATACCCATCCGCGGCGTGGGCGGCTGCCTGTTCATGCCGTGTCAGGTAATGACGGATGGGGCTGTCCTTCAGCCGGTCGTGAAGCGGCAGCGAGCTTGCCCCGGGATAGCCGAAGATGGCTTCCACCCCTTCCTCCTGGAGGATTTGTAAAACGATATCTGCACCGATGGTGTCCATGATCTTTCGATACTCCTTTCATTCCTGACAGCTTTTCCGGCAGAGGGCCAAAACGGGTCAGTCCCCTCCGGATCTTCGTATTTCAAGGAAGCGGATCGTGTTGCGTTCCATGTTTTCTTCAAAGGCATCGCCGTGGTTCAAAAACAAAAGAGCCGCATTTGTATGCAATGCGGCTCTTTTCCAAAAAAAGAAGAGCCGCAGATCCTTTCAGGGGCCTGCGGCTCTCAGTTCCTTATTTTGTTGTTAAAGAAACCGAGCAGCAGTCCCCCTGCGTACGATGACTACGGTTATAATGCCCAGTATCAGAAGAATGTTTTTCAGCATGACACGCGTTCCTTATAAATACTTAAGAAGAAATATGGTTTTCCAATATCAGAAAAAGAAAAATATTGTCAAGTAAATTCTTGAAAAAAGGTTTATTTCCTTATCAAAGGACGCATGTTGATCCCCTACCCAATAAAACGTGACAGAATCCGGAACCATTGCACGGGATCCCGCTATTGCAGAAGCCGATTTTATTTGACATGCTCCGCAACTTTCCCTAAGATTCGCCCAGTTAGCGGGGCGTTTGTGTAACTAACAGAAATTATTGAGGAGGTTTATCATCATGTCGGACAATCTAGCGAATCCTGCACCACTGGGCCTTATGGGCTTTGGAATGACAACCGTTCTTTTGAACCTTCACAACGCCGGACTCTTCGAGCTGGGTGCGGGCATCCTGGCCATGGGCATCTTTTATGGCGGCATGGCTCAGGTCATTGCCGGGATCATGGAGTTCAAGAAAGGCAACACCTTCGGTACGACGGCGTTTACCTCCTATGGCCTGTTCTGGCTCACCCTGGTTTTCCTCGTTTACTTCAACGGTCAGTTCGGAATTCCGAAAAACAGCGAAGCGTTCATGACGGCCTATCTGTTCATGTGGGGGGTGTTTACCTTTTTCATGTGGTTCGGCACCTGGAAGTCCACCCGCGTTCTGCAGGCCGTTTTTCTGACCTTGACCATCCTGTTCTGGATGCTGGCTGCCCGGGACGGTTTCGGATGGAAAGGCACCTGGGCGGTCATGACGGGGTGGGAAGGGGTCCTGTGCGGTTCCCTGGCGATTTACTGCGCCATGGGGCAGGTGCTCAACGAAAGCTTCGGCCGCACCGTGCTTCCCCTCGGGGCGAAGTAGGTTCTGCGAAAAACGAGCCGCCCCGGCGCTTCCAGGCCGCCACATCCGGAACGGAGTTCTTCTGATGCTCCATCCTGCCGGCTTGGCTGCTGCCGATGGGCACGTCATCTTTACCCGAAGTCGTCGCTTTTTTCGTCATCGGGAACTTTTATCGACAAGTCAGCGGCAACGCTCCCGGGGCCCTGCCGGGAGCGTTGCTTTTTAAAACGATTTCCTTCATAATCCTACCTGGAAAAACAAGATTTCAAAGGCCCGGCTTTCTTTACAAGGCTGCTTGAATGCGTTGAATTCCACATGTCATTAAAAGAGCAAGGAACGTGACCTGTGCTGGCCCTGATGACCATTTTTTTTTCATCCTTTGTGATAGCCCTTTCCGGAGCCATGATGCCCGGCCCGATGCTGACGGCCACAATCAGCGAAAGCGCGCGCCGGGGATTCTGGACGGGTCCCTTGATTGTTGCCGGCCACGGGATTCTGGAACTGGCGCTGCTCGCCGCCCTGATGATCGGCCTGGCGCCTCTTCTCCTCAAAGAAGGGGTCTTTACCGGGATTGCCCTTTCCGGATCCGTGATTCTTCTCTGGATGGCCTGTGGAATGTTTCGGTCGTTGCCTTCCCTGAGCCTGTCCTGGCAGGATTCGGGAGAGAAGAAGCAGGGGCGCCTGATGGTCTACGGGGTTCTGTTGAGCCTCGCCAATCCATACTGGTATATCTGGTGGGCCACGATTGGCCTGGGATACATCGCCCAGTGCCGAATGTCGGGGATCGTGGGGATTGCCTTTTTCTTTTCCGGTCACATCCTTGGGGATCTTGCGTTTTACGCCCTTGTTTCGGGGACCGTGGCCAAGGGCCGCTCCTTCCTCAGTGATCGGCTCTATCGGAATGTGCTGGGCGGCTGCGCCGTTTTCCTGGTTGCTTTCGCCTTTTATTTCGCCTTTGTGGGCCTGAGGAATATCCTGTCCTGAGGCACTGGCAGTAAGGCCGGCCCTGGAAGCCGGTCATAACATGTTGGTTAACGTGGAGGTTACGGCATGGACACGAACATTTCTTGGAACAGCAGGAAACGGTTACCTACTCCCCTCAAAATCTTTTCGTGGAGGGGGATTGCAGGCCTGATCCTCATCCTTTTCCTTTTGTCCTGCGCGGAGGTCCCCCTCACCGGGCGCAGCAGCCTGAGCCTTGTTCCCGATTCCCAGGTGGTGACCATGAGCTATCAGCAATATGCCGATGTTCTGAAAAAATCAAAGCTGTCCAACGATGCGGCAAAAGTGCAGATGGTTCGGAGGGTCGGTGCGAGGATCGCCAGCGCCGCGGAATCCTTTCTGAGAGAATCCGGTAACGGAGGGGATATTGCCCTGTACAAATGGGAGTTCAATCTGATCGAAGACGACAAGACGGTGAACGCCTGGTGCATGCCCGGTGGGAAAATAGCCGTTTATACGGGGATCCTGCCCATCACGCGGGATGAAACAGGCCTGGCCGTCGTGGTGGGTCATGAGGTTGCCCATGCCATCGCCAAACACGGAAACGAACGGATGAGCCAGGGACTGCTCGTTCAGCTCGGGGGCATAGGGTTGTCCGCCGCCCTGTCCACTCAGGCGGCGGCAACGCAGGAGCTTTTTCTTCAGCTTTACGGAGTAGGCTCAAACGTCGGATACATCCTGCCCTACAGCCGTCTGCAGGAAAACGAGGCAGACCGGATCGGCCTGGTGCTCATGGCCAAGGCCGGCTACGATCCCAGGGCGGCCGTAACGCTCTGGCAGCGGATGAATGCTCAGGGCGGGGGGCGTTCGGTTGAATTTCTGTCCACACATCCGGCTCCGACAAACCGGATCGCCAACATTCAGGCCCTTATTCCCGAGGCGATGCGCTATTATCGGAAACCCCAGTAACCGAGTCCTTAAGCGCTCAAAATCATCCTGGCGTCCACGACGACGCACCCATCGGGATAGGCCAGCACAGGATTGAAATCCAGTTCGGCAAGTTCCGGAACCCTGCACATCAGGTTGCCCGCATTCACAATGAGTCGAGCCAGGGTTCCCAGATCGCAGGGCGGGGCGCCGCGGACGCCTGCCAGAAGTTCGCTGGCCTTCGTATCCCTGATCTGCCGCAGAGCCTCTTCCTCATCGAAGGGCGCCATCCGGAAAGAAACGTCCTTGAAGACCTCGATGAGAATCCCCCCTGATCCGAACATGATCATCGGGCCGAAGACGTCATCCCTGAGACCTCCAACGGCCACTTCCACCCCCCTGGGCATGGCCTTCTGAACGAGGACGCCGTCAACGGCCACATGACCGGCTTTTTCTCGAACATTGGCCAGGAGCCGGTCGTATGCCTTTCGAAGATCGGCGGGAGAGGTGATGCCGACAAGGACTCCCCCGAAATCGGACTTGTGGACGACTTCAGGGGAGACGATCTTCAGAACAAGGGGGAACCCCAGATCTTCGCCGGCCTGCCTCGCCTCTTCCCAATTTCCGGCAAGACGGGCAGGGGCGAAGGGAATGCCGAATTCCCCGCACAGCCCATAGGCTTCATGTTCAGGCAAAAGCTTCCTTCCCGCTTTCAGAGCCCTCTGAACAACTTCGTGGCAGCCCATTTCTCCCTCCTCTGCCGGAATGGCCTCACGCTTCAGAACAGCCGCTTAGTGTTCATCAAACCGTGATTTGTACCGGCTGTAACGGACCATATTGATCATCACTTTTGCCGCAATGTCCGGGTACTCGATGGTGGGCATTCCGGCTTCCTCCATCCGGTTCCTCAACCGGGGAACGGAAGAGCCGAAGCCGATGACGGAGAGAAGGGGTTTCCTTTCTTCCGGGGCGAAGGATTCATAGGCGGCGATGATGTTTTCCGCCAGGGCATCTTCATCCATGAAAAGAGGAGGCGTGGTAAGATAGATCACACCGGAAACGGCCGGATCCCCCAGAACAATTTTCAATACCTCGCGATGCTGCGCTTCCGTAAAGGAGGGGGTTGTGTCGATGAACCCCTCCGGCTTGCCGATATTGGCTGCCGGGATCAGAATGGCCCGCAGCTCGGATTTTGTTTTCTCCGAAAGTCTGGCCAACCGGACAGCTCCGGAAGAGACCAGTTCATCCACGCACAGGGTTCCCGGCCCCCCCAGAACGGTCAAGACACAGATCGAATTTCCTCTGGGTAACGGCATTTTGGCAAAAGCGGCGGCAGTATAATAAAACTCGATGACGCTTTCGGCCAGGACGACACCCGCCTGCCGGAAGACCCCCTGATACATTTCAAATCTGCCGGCCAGAGAACCGGTATGACTCGCCGCGGCCACGGAGCCGATTCCGGTTTTTCCCGCCTTCAAGGCGACGATCGGCTTTTTCCTGGACACGTGAGCCGCCGTTTCGACGAGGGCGCGCCCCTGCCTTGTCCCCTCGAGGTAAAGGGCGATTACCGACGTACGGTCGTCATCGGCGAGGTAGCCAAGGAGCTCGACGACATTCACGTCTGACATGTTGCCCAGGGACACGAATTTGCTCAGCCCCACAAGCCTTCCAGGCTCCGCCCACTTCAGGTAGGAGACCGCAAAGGCCCCGCTCTGGGTGATGATCGAAAGACCGCCCCTTCGATAGGCGCCGATATCGAAATTTGTATTGACCCCGGAATAGGTGTCCATCACTCCCAGGCAGTTCGGTCCCACCACCCGGATCCCTCTGGGAACGAGGACGTCCAGCAGGGCTTTCTCGCGGGACCGTCCCTGGTCCGTTCCCAACTCGCTGAAGCCTGCGGAAACGACCACGGCAGCGGAAATGTCGCCTTTCCCGTCTTTCCGCCGCGCAATGGCCCGGGCCGCCTCGACACAATCATCGGCAGGCAGAACCATCACCACGAGATCGATCCGGCCGGTAATCTCCTCCAGGCTCCTGTAACACTGAAAGCCCAGGATGGATTCAGATGCGGCATTGACAGGGTAAACGTTTCCTGTGAAGCCCGCAGCCCTCAAGTTTTCAACGATTGAATGGCCGGGCTTTCCCTTTTTAGCGGAGGCTCCCATGATCGCAACCCCCCTGCCGTTGAACAAACCATCCAGGGACTTCCTGGCCGTCGTTTCCATTTCCTTCTCCCGGTTCCTTGAATGTCCTTCTCTTTTTGGAGCCTGCCCGTTTCGGGGACGTTCCCGGCTCAAACCCCGGGCTTTCGAATGTGATCCCTTTCGTTCGGCGGGGAAGCCCCTTTACCTTTTTAAAGGTATATGAAACAGGGGGAAGATAAGTCAAGGAGGATCTTGGGCCGTTACGGCATGGAGTTCAGTGCCCCCTGGGGGATTGCGGGATACGCCGTTGAAGAAGTCCCTCCCTTAATCCACCATCAAAAAAAACAAAAAACCTCGTTGACCCTTAAATATCAAGGTGATAGAGATTTTCTGTCAAGGAAAAATCATCATCAACGAGGTGAAGCGATTATGGCACAAGGGGTCCTATCATTCAAGTATGAAGAGGAGAAAAGAGAGTCGGGAATGACGGCTCTGGCCGGTCTTCCGTTGTACCTGGATTTAGCCTCGGTCATGGGGCTTTCAGACAGCATTGCACGCCACATTCATGTGAAGCGTCAGGGATGGACGGATGCGCAGATAGTAACATCCTTGATATTGCTTAATCTTGCTGGTGGGGAATGTGTGGATGATTTACGCAAGCTGGAGGACGACGAGGGGTTTTGTCGGGTGTTGCGCCGGATTGAGCAGAAGGGGATGACCCGCCGTGAGCGGCGGGAGTTGGATCGGCGGTGGAGGAAGGAGAGGAATCGCAGTGTTCCATCTCCTTCGTCGGTGTTTCGGTTTTTATCGGCCTTTCATGATACGACTCAGGAGGCAAAGCGAGTGGCGTGCACGGCCTTCATTCCGCCTGCGAATAAACATTTACAGGGATTGTCGGCAGTGAATGCGGACATGATGGCTTTCGTCCAGAAGCGAAATCCTCAGGGGATAGCGACGCTGGATCAGGATGCGACGCTCGTGGCCACGGGCAAGCGGGAATCTCTTTACAGTTACAAGGGTTTTTCGGCATACCAGCCGTTGAATACGTGGTGGGCGGAGCAGTCGATGGTATTGCATACGGAGTTTCGTGATGGGAATGTTCCTGCCGGGCATGAGCAATTGCGGGTACTGCAGGAAGCCCTTGCTCTGTTGCCGGCAGAGGTTGAAAAGGTCCGCCTCCGTTCGGACACGGCAGGGTATCAGCATGCGTTGCTTCGCTACTGCGAGCAAGGAGCACATGAGCGGTTTGGGCGGATCGAGTTTGCGGTCGGCTGCGATGTCACAGCGGAGTTCAAGAAGGCGGTGCTGGATGTGGAGGAATCGGAATGGTCGCCTGTGCACAAAATCTATGATGGCGTTCCGACTGAGACCAATCAGCAATGGGCGGAGGTCTGCTTTATTCCCTCAGCAATCGCCCACAGCAAGAATGCTCCTGTTTACCGTTATCTTGCCATTCGCGAGAAGTTGAACTTTTCGTATCTGCCGGGGATGGAATCTCTTCAGGAGGAATTGCCCTTTCCGACAATGAGCGTTTCGAGTCAGCCGTACAAGGTGTTTGGTCTGGTGACGAACATGGATTGGGATGGAGATGCTCTGATTCGCTGGCACCGTGAGCGATGCGGGAAATCTGAGGAAGCCCATTCCGTCATGAAAGGAGATTTTGCCGGCGGTCGCCTTCCCTCGGGAGACTTTGGCGAAAATGCGGCCTGGTGGTGGATCATGATTCTGGCACTGAATCTCAATTCAGCGCTGAAGCAGCTGGCATTGGGACGATCATGGACGACCAGGAGGATGAAAGAGATCCGTTTTTCGCTTATCAATCTTCCGGGGCGCATTGTGGAACGATCCCAGGAGTTGATTATCCGTCTGGTGAAAGGGCACCGGGCCATGGACCTGCTTCTTGCTGCCCGGCACCGGATTCAGGCGTTGGCATGGCTTCCGGCAGGGTAAGAACAGAGATCTCCTTGATAATAAAAAGGAAATAAGAATCAGGCGGTGGATTTCAGAAAGGGAAAATTTTACCGGAGGGAGAAGTGCCTCCGAGATACGCAAAAAATCCGTTCAGGAGAGACTTATCGCATGAGATCCACTTGATTTTGACACTACAACCAATCTTTCGGTTCTGAATTTCTTCAAAACGTGGCGTGAAAAACCGAAATGATCAGTTGCTTCAAAATAGGCGGTGGATTTGGGCCTCCTTGGGCTCTGGTCTGATTCCGAAAAATGGTATAGGATATCACTGGAATTCAGGGGAAATTTCCTTTGTCTAGGCGGCTTTTACCCATTGAGATCGGGTTGTCTGACCCGGTAAAGCGGAGGGCTCGTTTATGAACCGGCCATCATACCTCTTTCTGTACCGCGAAGGAATATTGCAGGAACGAATTGAGCAGGCCATGGCGCTGATTTCTCCCTCCTGCCGGCTCTGCCCGCGCAACTGCGGCGTGGACCGGCTGGCGGGAAAAGCAGGAATCTGCAGAACCGGCGACCAAGCCGTCGTTGCCAGTTACTCTCCCCATTTCGGGGAGGAGGCCCCGCTCGTGGGAACCTGCGGTTCCGGAACGGTTTTTTTCAGTTCCTGCAGCCTCCTGTGCTCGTTCTGCCAGAACTATGAGATCAGTCACTGTCTTGCCGGCAAGGCCGTTGAGCCCGGTGAGCTGGCGGCCATGATGATCGCCTTGAAGAAAATGAAATGTCACAATATCAATCTTGTGACTCCGACCCACGTGGTTCCGCAGATTCTGCAGGCGTTGGTTCCGGCCATCGAGCAGGGGCTGGACATACCTCTGGTTTACAACTGCGGCGGTTATGAAAGCGTGGAAACCCTGAAACTGCTGGAGGGGATTGTCGACATCTATCTGCCGGACTTCAAATTCTGGGATAACGCCTGGGCGCGGCGCTTCTGCCATGTTTCGGATTACCGGGAACAGGCGGCAAAGGCGCTCAAGGAGATGCACCGCCAGGTGGGTGACCTACGGTGCGACGAAGCCGGGCTTGCCGTGCGGGGGCTTCTCGTGCGTCATCTGGTCATGCCGGACGATATCGCCGGTTCCCGTGACGTCATGAATTTTCTGTCCCGGGAGATCTCTCCTTCCACCTGTGTCAACGTCATGGGACAGTACCGCCCCTGTGGACTTGCCCACAGGGATGAGCGGATCAACCGGCGCATTACGGCGGCGGAACTGGCCGATGCCGTCAAGGCGGCGTTGTCTGCCGGCCTTTGCCTCCTGGATGAATGAATGAGCTTTTCCGGGGCAGCCCTGGGGACCGGCTACTTTCTTCCCAGGTGGATAGTCCGGATGGATACTTATTATTCACTGTGCCCCGGGGCTTTCCCGGGTGAACGTCTGCAACGAGCTCATATCGCGCGGTTCTTTTTTATGGGGATGTTCCGGACCCTTCGGCACACTCCCTGCTGAAGAAAAGGTCATGAATGAGGTTTCAAGGACATCGTGGTCAAAGAACATATCCCGCACGGAGGCCGTTGTCCTCTCCGGTCCGCGGGAGCTTTCGGGGAATGAAAGGCAGAAAACGTGTTGGTATCCGGCAAAGGAAAAAAGGGAAGGCAACGGCTCAAAAAGGGGATGTCATGGTTTTGTTTCGGAATTTTGCTTTTCCTGACCGCTGCGGGGCTGACGTCCTGCTATTGCGGACCCTCTGCCGCGGTCGTGCCGTCCCCTGCCGGTGACGGCGATCATGCCAGTCTGCCTCTGAACCAGCTGTACTTTTACCCGAACAAGGGGCAAACGGTTGAAAAGCAGTCTCGCGACCATTACGAATGCTACAACTGGGCGGTGAAGATGACGGGATTTGACCCGGGGAAATCGGCCATTCCCAGGAATCAGCGCGTCAGCGTGGTGCCGATGCCGACGCCGGGATGGGATACCGTCACGATGTCCATTGCCGGTGCGGTGCTGGGTGCGCTGATCGGCGGCCCTTATCATGCCGGGGAGGGCGCGCTGATCGGCGCAGCAGGGGGAGCCGTGGTCGGGGCTGCTTCCGACGTGGCAAGGCAGGAATCGGCGCGGCGGATCGAGGAATCCTATAATGCGCAGACCCGCACCCGGGATGCCCAGCTTGCAGGGCAGGCGGGCCGTTTCCGAAGGGCGATGTCCGCCTGCATGGAAGGCCGGGGTTACACGGTGCGTTGACAGAGCAAGCCCCCCGGGAAATGTTCAGGGAGGTGGAGAGTCATGATGAATTTATTCCAAAAAAAAGGATCCGCAGCCAGGGGGTGGATGTCGGTTCTTCTGACGGGGATTGTGCTGCTTTGCTGGTCAACGGCGGCAGAGTCTGCGGATCGAGGAGTGCGGCACGGTTCCGGCGGCAAGTCGTACAGAAATGCCCCCGCTTCCGCCCAGCGGGCCGTTCCAGGCGGCAGCCACTCCCGTGAGTATCGGGATACGCGCTATCATCACAACCGCAGCTATCCCGTCCACGGCCAATCCTATCGAAAAGCGCCCCGGCACTCCCATCATGTGCATCATGGCGGGCGTCACTATTACTATTCAAGGGGTGTCTGGTACCGCCCCTACGGCGCCTATTTTTCCGTCGTAATTCCCCCTCCGGGCCTGTATGTTTCTTTCCTCCCGCCTTATTACACCACGGTATGGGCGGGCGGGGTTCCCTATTATTACGCCAACGAAGTCTATTACACCCACCGGGGGGCCGGCTATGTCGTCGTTCCGCCGCCGAAGGATGAGGCCAGCCAGGTGCCGCCGCCGGCGGATGATTTGTTCATCTATCCCCGCCTGAATCAGAGCGAGCAGCAGCAGGCGGATGACCGGTATGAATGCCATCAGTGGGCTGTCGAGCAGACGGGTTTCGATCCGACGCAGCCGCCCGAAGCGCAGACGAAGGGGACGCAAGCGGACTATCTGCGGGCGATGTCTGCCTGCCTCGACGGTCGCGGGTACACCGTGAAATAATCCGCAAATAAGATCCTCATCAGCGTTCCCATGTGCTGCCGGGATCATTTCGTCTCAAGGTCGATGGAGTGTCAGGCGGATGATGTCCGCGGACTTCTCTTTTTCGATTTGAAGATCGCACCGGGATGAGGGGCAGGTCTGTGCCATCGACCCCACAGATCCGCCAAAGCACAGAGATTCCGGTTTCCCGGTTGTTCGAATGGGAAAAGCGTCACGCAGACCCGTCAAGCATTTTTCAGGACGATCCCCTCGACGATATTGGACACATCCTCGCAGACATCGGTGGCTTCTTCGATCCGTTCAAAAATTTCCTTCCATTTGATCAGCTCGACCACGTCCTTCTCCTGTTCAAAGAGCCGGGAAACCGCCCGTCTCAACACGATGTCCCCTTCGTTTTCCGCCGTATTGATTTCCACGCAGGCAGCAAGGATCATCGGGGCATTCTTCCTGTCCCGCAGGGCATAGACCACCTCTTTCACCTTGGTTATGGCCTTGTTGAGAATCCGGGCCAGCTCCTTGAGCTCTTGCGCCGGTTCCTTGATCCTGTAAAGGGGCATCCGGATGGCACAGGCCTCGATAATATCCATGACCGTGTCCATATTGTTCAGGAGCGCGTGGATGTCCTCCCGGTCAAAGGGGGTGAGAAAGGTCCGATGCATTTTCTCGTAGGTTTTGTGCGTGATGACATCGGCCTCGTGCTCGATTTCCTTGATCCGGGCGATCCTGGGTTCCGCCTGGTCGTAATGTTCCAGCATATCCATGAACACAAGGCCGCCCTCTTCGATCTTAGCCGCCAGCTCTTCGAAGAGATCGAAAAATTTTTCTTCCCTGGGAATAAATCTCATCTGACGCCGTCTCCTTGCCTGGTTGTGAACATATTCCCGCTGCTTCACGGAATGTCTCAAGGCGGCTCGTTCCGCCCTCGGAGTTGCCGCGCCGTTTTTCCGGCTCTCTTGGAAAATCCGAAAACCCGGCAGTGTCATTCATAGCATCCTGCCGCCGGGATGTCTAGAGAAAGGGGCGCATGGCAGGAACAAACAGATGCGGGAATGAACCATGGCGGATATCTGAAGGCGGGAATGGACTTCATTTGATTGTCCGGCAGCGCAAAGATGATCAGGAATGATAGTTGCTTGCCTGTTATTGTTAATGAAATAAAATAGTTCAATCCATGTTTTCTGTCGGGTAACGCGAGGCCGAACGCCTCATTTGACATGCAAAGAGGAATCAGTAGCCCCATAAAAAGTTGTCGTAACCCCAGCCATGATTTCTTTTCCCCTCCCCGTCTTTCCCTTCGTCATGGCATAGGAGCTCAGGATGTACGATTCAGCAAAAACCATTGAAGACCTGTTTGAAGAGAATGATCGCCTGAAGCAGAGGATTAAAGAACTGGAACGATCGGAATCCGACCACTGTCTGACGGAAAGGGCGCTGAGGAACAGCGCGGAACGTTTCCGGTCGCTCGTTGAGGCGACGAGCGACTGGATCTGGGAGACGGATTACCGGGGTATCTACACCTATGCAAGCCCCAAGGTCAAAGATATTCTGGGATATGAACCCCTGGAGGTCCTGGGCAGGGCTGTGACGGATCTGATGCCTCCCGGCGAGGCGGAGCGCGTGGCTGAAATCCTGGCTGAACACCTTGAAAGGCCAAAACCCTTTCAAAGGCTGGAAAATATCAACCTCCATAAGGATGGCCGGATCGTTGTTATCGAAACGAGCGGCATACCCATTATCAATGAATGGGGGCATCTGGAAGGATATCGGGGCATCGACCGGGATATCACCAGGCGCAGGAAGGCGGAAGAGGGTCTCCGTGCGACGTTCAAGGCGGTTCCTGTGGGCCTGTCCATCATGAAGGACCGCATTTTCCGCAGTGTCAACCAGGCCTGGTGCGATATCACCGGATATTCGGATCCTGAAATCATCGGGCGCTCAACGCGGATCTTATACGAAGATGACGCGGAGTATGAGCGGGTGGGGAGGGAGCTGTACCCGGAAGTCTCCGAGCAGGCCATCGCTTCCGTCCAGACAAGGCACCGGCGGAAGGACGGGAGCATTCGCGATATGGTCTTGACCGCCGCACTTCTTCAATCGGAAGGATCTTCACTGGAGACAGTGGTTGTCCTCGAGGATATAACCGACCGCAACCGGAAAGAGCAGGACCTGAAAGAGTCGCAACAGTTCCTCCGCACGATTTTTGACAATACCCACGACGCGATCGTTGTCCATGATGCCGAAGGACGGATCCTGGACTGCAATCAGAAGATGCTGGAAATTCATGATATCAGCAGAGAGGAGGCGCTCGAATCATCCTTTCTCGACTGTTTTCCCGCAGAGGATTCTCCTGGCGAGCTTCAGAAGGAGCTGTGGGACAGGGTGATGAAGGGGGAATCGTTCCAGTTCGAACAGAGGGCGAGGCGACTCAGCGATGGCTCCACCTTTGAGGCCGAAGTTGCCGTCAAGCGGCTTGTGCTGGCCAATCGTCCCCTGATTCTGGCCAATGTCCGGGACATCACCCAGCGTAAAGCCGCCGAGGCGGCCCTGCGGGAAAGGGAAGAGACCTTCCGCGCCCTGGTGGAAAACTGTGGGGATGGAATCGTACGCTTCGACCGGAATCATCGCTACCTCTATGTCAACCGGTTCGTGATCGAGCATACCGGATTTCCCCTGTCACCGGGTGAGTTTATCGGCAAGACCTTTGAAGATGTCGGGTTTTCCCGGGAAATATGCGACGAAGGCCATGAGATCGTTGAACGGGGCTTTGTATCTGGAGAAATTATCCGCCATCAATTCCAGCAACCGGACGGGCTGTGGCTCGATGTGATTCAAATTCCGGAAAAGGACGATTCAGGGGAGGTCAAGGCCGTCATCAGCTCTGCGCGCGATATTACGGAACGTAAGGAGAACGAAGCCCTCTGGAGAGTTCTGTTCCAGGCCGCTCCCCTGGCCATATGCGCCGTCGGTGAGGACAGGGTCATCATGAGGGTCAACGATTATTGCCTCAGGACATTCGGTTATCTGCCGGAAGAAATGGTGGGGCGCACGGCCCGCTTCCTCTACTTCAGCGACGAAGATTACCGGGCGGCGGGAGAGGCTCTGTATTCAACGCAGTACGCCATGAAAGAGCTTCGGATGAGACGAAAGGATGGGGCGTCCATCTGGGCGCTGGTGGGCCGATCCTATCTGGATGGGACGAGCGACTCCGGCGGATCAATTATCGTCTTTCAGGATATCACATCCCGCAAGGCGCTTGAAGAGCAGCTTCGCCAGGCACAGAAGATGGAGGCCATCGGTCAGCTCGCCGGCGGGGTGGCCCATGACTTTAACAACATTCTGCAGGCCATCCTCGGCTATACCAACATGGTTCTGATGTCACTGGGAACAGAGGACAGGCATTACAGAAAATTGAAAGAGGTTGAAAAAGCCGGGGAGAAAGCGGCCGCGTTGACCCGCCAGCTGCTTGCCTTCAGCAGGCGTCAGGTCCTTCAGCTGGGTCCGCTGGATTTGAATGCGGTCATTGACAATCTCATGAAGATGCTCCGCCGCCTCATCGGCGAAAATATCGAGTTGGACATCCTTCCCGGCTCTGCATTGTGGAAGGTGAACGCCGACCGGGGGCAGATGGAGCAGGTGCTCATCAACCTCTGTGTCAATGCCCGGGATGCCATGCCCGACGGAGGGCGCCTGTCCATCGAGACTCAGAACGCCTGGCTTGATGACGGCGTTTGCGCCCGGCATGACGGGGCAAAGCCGGGGCGGTACGTGCAGATGAGCATAACGGATTCAGGCTGCGGAATGGATCCGGAAACGAAAAGCAAAATCTTCGAACCCTTTTATACCACGAAGGGAAAATTGCAGGGCACAGGCCTTGGCTTGGCCACCGTCTACGGGATCATCCGGCAGCATGAAGGGATCGTCCAGGTCGACAGCGAACCCGGGGAAGGCGCCCGATTCAAGATCTGCCTTCCGGTTATCGAAAGTTCCGAGCAAGAGCTTTTCGAGGAGGAAACAGTCCTGCCTCCGGGGGGGCATGAGACGATCCTCATGGCGGAAGACGATGCCCCTCTCCGCTTCCTCACCGAGGAGATACTGAAGATGGCTGGATACAGGGTCCTTGCGGCCGTCGATGGCGAAGATGCCCTGCGCATCTACCGGGGCCACGCGCAAGAGATCGATCTGCTGCTGCTGGATGTCATCATGCCCAGGAAGGGCGGACGCTGCGTCTATGATGAGATCCGCGCCGTCCATCCCGGCATCCGGTGCCTCTTTATGAGCGGATACAGTGAAGATGCCCTGCACACCAACTTTATTCTCACTTCCGGACTCAAACTGATCCAGAAGCCGTTTAAACCCCCGGACTTGCTGAAGATGCTGCGCCGGGAGCTGGATGGCTCCCGAAGCGAGGCGAGTCCGGAAGACCGGCGGGTTCCAGGGGTGTCACAGCGTGCTTCCGCCTAAAGCTCGAAGGAAAGATTCGGATCGGCCTTCTGTGACCTGTTGATCATGAGTTTGCTCAAGTCATACATGATCTTGAACGGCTGGATGTCGGTAATGCTGTCGACAAACCTCGCCTTGTCCAGGGCGATCCGTTCCGCCGTCTCTCCATTGGCAAGTCGATCCAGAAGTTCCCGATGGTATTTTTCTGTGGCAGCCATGGCATACTGCAGATACTCTCTGACCTTTCCGTATACGACGCAGTTGTGGCTCAGAACGGCCCGATTGGCCGGCAGGGCTGCAAGCTTGCGGATGCTGTTCACATAATCTTCCAGGGACACAAAATAATTCGGCCAGAACGCATCCTTTTCCGGGACATAAAATCCGGTGCAGTCTCCAACAACCAGGGTGCCCTCCGACCGTTCAAAAAGGCAGATGTGGCATGGCGAATGCCCCGGCGTTTCGTAAACCTCCCAGACGACCCCCTTGCCGAGGTCGATCCTGTCCCCTTCCTTCACGCTGGAATCAAGCTCAAAGTGGTAGTCGTTCAGTGAAGGCGGCAGGTCGTCTATCTCATCCTTGGCCTTCATGAGCTGGGCGATGGCCGTGTCAGCCAGGAGATAATCAAAGAACAATTCCTTCTTCTTGAAAATCTTATCCGCCACCTTGCTGCCGATCAGCTTGATGTGCGGCCATATGCGCTTGAAATGGGGAATGCCGCCTATGTGATCGGCGTGGGTGTGGGTCAGGATGATATACTTGATTCTTTCAGGGCTGATTCCCAGGGTTCTTATCTGTTCAACGATGATCGGGAACGTAGGGCCTGTCCCCCCTTCGATTAACATCCCGATGTCTCCCATGGACAGGAAAGCAGGGAAAGCCGGAGTTCCCAGCTGATAAAAATTTGCGGTTAAAGAAATAGGCGGATGCTTGATCGAGCTCATTCTGAGTTTCCCTCCATTTTTAATGGAGTACTAAGCATATATTTACGGAAAAAACAATTCACGATTGCATTACCCGTCACAAATGACTTCTCTTCCATAAGGAAGGACCGGCACAACGGTCATTCGGTCCTTCCCTGTCGCGTGTCCTATAACGTCGGGCGGATTTCAGGGGCGCCTTTACAAACCGAGCCAGAAAGCGATTCGATAGGCGGCCATGCCCCCCAGATAGGAGATGACCAGGGTCAGAGTCAGGGACAGCACAAACCACTTCCGATCTCTCATCTCCTGCTTCATCACCGCCACGGTCGCCGCACAGGGGACAAAGAGCATCAGAACAACCAGGAAGGAGAGCCCCGATGCGGCACTGATCACCGACGGCAGCAGGCGGACAAGTCCTTCGTCTCCCACTCCGTACAGGACTCCCAGCGTGGCGACGGCGTTTTCTTTTGCCACGATGCTGGTCAGCAGGGCCGTCACCATTTTCCAGTCCAGGCCAAGGGGAACCCCAAACGGCTCCAGGAGCATTCCTCCCCGCGCCAGGAAGCTGTCTTCCAGCCGACCCTCGGGAAGGTAGGACAGCAGCCAGATCACGACAGAGACGAGGACAATCACCGTTCCCGCCTTTTTCACAAAGGCGAGGGAACGGCTCCAGACCACCATGCCGATGGTTCGGGGATTGGGCTTATGGTAGAGGGGAAGTTCCATGATGAAAGGGGTCTGCTCGTCCTTGAGAAAAAGCGCTGAAGCCGCCATTCCGACGACGCCCAGGACGAGGATGTTCAAGGTCAGCAGGGACCAGGAAACGAGGGTTGCCTTATGGCCGAAAAGCGCGGCCGTCATGAAGGTCAGAACGGCCAGGCGCGCCGTGCAGGGAACAAAGGGAATCAGCAGAAGCGTGAGAAGCCGGGCTTTCCTGGATTCCAGAATCCTGGCCCCCATGATTGCCGGTACATTGCAGCCGAAACCCAGGCACAGGGGCATGAAGCTCTTGCCGTGAAGCCCGATGAGATGCATGAAGCGGTCCATCACGAAGGCTGCCCGCGCCATGTAGCCGACGTCTTCAAGCAATGCCAGGACCGCAAAGAAGATGACCAGGATGGGGAGGAAGGTCAGGACCGATCCTGCTCCCCCGATCACCCCGTCAAGAACGAGTCCCTTCAGCCACAGCGGAGCAGAGACAAAAAGAGGCTCCAGGGAACGGCCCAGCAGGATGACCGCCTCCTCCAGAAGCTTCTGCAGGGGGAATCCGACGGTGTAGGTCAGAAGAAAGATGAGTCCGAAGACGCCAAGAAGAATCGGTATTCCCCAGATTGGACGGGTCAGGACATGATCGATCCGGTCGGTGAGCAGCACTTCTTCCATTCGTTTCCGGGAGACCGCCTGGTCCGTGATCGTCTTGATCCAGCTGTAGCGGCCGTTGACCACGGCGCGCAGGGCGTCTTCGTGTTCGATGAGGAGGGCGTTGATCCGCTCCCGGACAAAGGCCGGCACGCGGTCTTCCACTCTCCTGGAAATTTCTCCGTCTCCCTCCATCAGCTTGATGGAAACCCATTCCGGGGGGTAGGCGTCCGGGGTGGCATGTTCGCGGATCAGGTTCAGCAGCTCATGGTAGACGTCCTCGTGATCCGATGACACTCCGGGAAGAACGGGCTGATAGGACTCATTGCCGTCGGCCGTTGCAAGGATCTGGGCGACCAGGTCGTTGATCCCGGTATTTTTTGTGGCAATCATGGGAACGACGGGAATGCCCAGGGATTTGCGGAGCTTTGCCATGTTGATGCTGATTCCCGAGGATTCGGCCACGTCGATCATGTTCACCGCAGCGACCACGGGAGGTCCCAGGAGAAGCAGTTCCGAGAGAAGATAGAGACTTCGTTCCAGGGATGAGGCGTTGATCAGCAGGGCGATGACATCGGGGCGGTTTTGAAGGATGAAATCCCTGGCAACGCGCTCTTCCTCTGAAAAGGCCGTAAGGCTGTATGTGCCGGGGAGATCGACGATGTGCATCTCCGTATTGTCGGCGATGTAGACGCCTTCCTTCTTCTCCACCGTTTTGCCGGGCCAGTTGCCCACATGCTGGGAAAGGCCGGTCAGGATATTGAAGATCGTCGATTTCCCGACGTTGGGTTGACCGGCGAGGGCCACCAGGATGCGGCGCTGTTCCGAGGCGGGTGGGGGTTCTTCCCTGCTGGTGACGCTTCGGACCACGCCGATATGGCCGACCTCGAACCATCCCAGGGCGATGCGGGCGTCGGACGCCTCGACAATGAACCGGCCGCCGGCGCTCTGCAGGACCCGGATTCGGGCATTCTGGCTGATTCCCATGCTGGCCAGCCGACTGATCAGTCTTCTTCCCCCCCTGACGGAGCGGACAATCCCTTCTTCCCCCTCCTTCAGGAGGGACAGAGGAATCAACTCTTCATCCACACGACGTCTCCTTGAGTAATCTGCAAATATTCAGCGCTGAAGATCAGCGTGTCTTCCATGTTTCTGTCATCTTGCTACCATCTTTGATCTGGAATTGGAATCACAGATTCAGGAAGGAGCCATTTTTGCGCAGCCAGAGTTTCCGATCCCGGTAATCGGGAATCACCAGGGCGACCCGCTTCCAGAATGCCGGGGAATGATTCTTTTCCGCGAGATGCTGAAGCTCATGGACAATGACATAATCGATAACGGAGCAGGGCGCCATGATCAGCCGCCAGTTGAAGGCCAGCCGGTCCGCCGCTGAGCAGGACCCCCAGAAGCTCCTTGCCGCTGTAATTCGAAAACTCCGGGGAAAGAGCTCCAGGCGCCGGCTGAATTCCTCCAGTCGCTCCCCGATGTGTCTCCGGGCCTGCTCTCCGTACCAGGCGGTAAAAATCTCCCGGCCCCTTGCCGGATCGCTCCGTCCGAGAACGAAATGCCTGGAATCGAAGAAAAGCCGGCCTTCCAAAGCGGAATCTGCCGGTTCGATCCGAAGGGGATAGGCCGTTCCCATAAAGAGGAAGGTTTCCCCTTCCCGAAAGGCCCGAGGGCTCCTTTCCTCCGGCAGCCTGTCCCTCTTTCGGAGGCGATCCCTCAGCCAGTCCAGTTTGTTCAAAAAAAACTTCTCGATTTCATCCTGAGGGGTGAACAAGGGGGCCCGGATGACGATCCGGCCATCCCTTGCCACTTGGAGGCAGAGCGTCTTCCGCCTTTTTCCGCTCCTTAAAAGCGTATAGCTCAAGTCCATTGAATCTCCTGTGCAACATCGACTCTCCCCTTACAGCCCACGCTTTCATTCCATGTTTTATCCCGCAGCGCAAGGGGAAATCCTGCGGCGGAGCTGCCTTTGCCCGGCAGGCCGTGAAAGGCGATACAAGGAGTCCGGGGGTGTCGGAATCCGGCTTTGATCCTTGAAGATGGAGGAGCGGGACCGGTGTTTCCGCCAGGGGAAATCCCCCTGTCTGGACAGGCCGTTGTTCAATTATGGTCTGAAGCAGTGCCGCGAAGGAACAATATTGTTCCAATTAAGTATCCGAGCCGAGGGCTGGTAAGTATTTGTTTTGTTATATCAATAAGATAAAATGATTTTTTCCCCTGGCACTCCCTTTGCTCTGTTCCTTTCCAAGGCGTCAAGCTTACGGAACCGCTTGTCGCCGGCCGATAAAGAAACCGGTTTTCAGATCTGCGGCACTTTGAAACGATTGAAATTCTAGAGGAGGAACTCATCATGAATGCAGGAGATACCGCCTGGGTCCTCATGTCCACGGTACTGGTTTTTGTTATGACGCCCGGCCTGGCCTTTTTCTATGGCGGGCTGGTGCGGCGGAAGAATGTTCTCTCCATTCTTATGCAGTGCTTTATCATCATGTGCGCCATCAGTCTGCAGTGGGTCCTTTATGGATATTCCCTGGCCTTTGGTCCCGATACGGGCTGGGGAATCATCGGCGGTCTGGACTGGGCGGGTCTGAAGGGGGTCGGGGGCGCTCCCAACGGGGATTATGCCGCCACCATTCCCCATCTCGTTTTTATGATCTTCCAGGCGATGTTCGCCATCATCACGCCGGCCTTGATTATCGGCGCCTTTGCGGAACGGGTGAAATTTTCCTCCTTTCTCGTACTGACGATCCTCTGGGCCACCCTGGTCTATGATCCCCTGGCCCACTGGGTCTGGAGTACGGGCGGCTGGATGAGAAGACTGGGCGCCCTTGATTTTGCGGGGGGAATCGTCGTTCATGTGAGTTCCGGCATATCCGCCCTGGTCATGGCGCTGCTGCTTGGAAAGCGGATCGGCTATGCCAGCGAACCCTTCCGGCCTCACAATCTGCCTTTCACGGTCCTGGGCGGCGCGCTGCTCTGGTTCGGCTGGTTCGGGTTCAATGCGGGAAGCGCCCTTGCCGCCAATGAGCTGGCGGCAAATGCCTTCGTAACGACCAATACGGCAACGGCTGCGGCGGGTTTTGCCTGGGCCCTGATCGAATGGAGGATTCACGGCGCGCCCACCGTCCTCGGCACTGTGACGGGTGCGGTGGCGGGCCTGGTGGCCATCACCCCCGCCTGCGGCTTTGTTTCCCCCTTGAGCTCCATCGTCATCGGGGCGGCCGCCAGCGCGATCTGCTACATGGCCATTGCCGTCGTCAAGGCCAAACTGGGTTATGACGATTCCCTCGATGCCTTCGGCGTGCACGGGGTCGGCGGAGCCTGGGGCACGATCGCCACGGGACTCTTGGCGGAGAAGGCGGTCAATTCCGCCGGTGCGGACGGCCTCTTTTTCGGCGGCCTCCATCAATTTCTCGTCCAGCTCGCGCTTGTGGGGGTTACCGTTCTTTACGCCGCTGTCGTCACCTTTGTTCTCTTCAAGGTCATCGACGCCCTGCTGGGCATGAAAGTGGACAAGAAGAGTGAAATCCTGGGGCTCGATCTGAGTCAGCAGTGCGAATCGGCCTACACGGTCGTAGAGTGAGGAGAAAAACCATGAAACTGATTGTGGCCATTATCCAGCCCCACAAGCTGGAGGAAGTGAAAGGTGCCCTGGAAGCCGTGAACGTGAACCTCATGACCGTTTCCAATGTTCTTGGTCAGGGGCGCCAGAAAGGATATACGGAGGTGTACCGGGGAATGCGCGAGGCCGGCGGCCTGCTGCGGAAGGTGAGGCTGGACATCGCCGTCAACGAGGATTTTGTGGAAAAGACCATTCAGGCCATCGTTAAAGGCGCCCACACCGGAGAGACCGGCGACGGGAAGATCTTTGTCCTGGACCTGCAGGAGTGCGTCCGGATCGGCACCGGGGAGCGGGGATCCGCAGCCATCGGTTAAAAAATTCATGGATGCCGCGGATTTTTCATCTCTTGCATCCGATTACATCAGGGGGCCCCGAATCCGCCGGTCTCTGCGGCGATTCGGGGCCATTTTTGTTCTAGAGGGGCGGCTCCACTTTTACATCATACCGTATTTTTTCAGCTTCTGGTGAAGGGTCCGCCGGGTGATTCCCAGCCGCCGTGACGCCTCGCTCTTGTTCCCGCCGGTTTCGTCCAGGGTTTTCAGAATGGTTGCCTTCTCAACGCTTTCAAGGGAGGACTTCCCGACTGCGGCCCCGTGTTGCTCTTCGCCGGGGTCGTTTTCCATGAGAACGGGAGAGAGGTCAGGCTCGTCGAGATAGTCCGACCGGGAAAGAACTACCCCGCGTTCAACGGTATTCATCAGTTCCCGCACATTGCCGGGCCAGGGGTAGCGGAGCATCCGGTCCAGGGCGCGAGGGGTGAATCCCTTGATCTCCTTGCGGTTTTTCTTGGCGAATTCCTTCAGAAAATGGACGGCCAAAAGGGGGATGTCCTCTTTGCGCTCGCGCAGGGGCGGAACCTGGAGGGTCACCACATTGAGCCGGTAGTAGAGGTCTTCCCGGAAGCGTCCGGCGGCGATTTCCCGGACAAGGTCCCGGTTGGTGGCGGTAATAACCCGCACGTCGATGGGGATGACCTCCTCACCGCCGACCCGGGTGATTTCCCGTTCCTGGAGGACCCGAAGCAGCTTCACCTGCATGGACAGGGACATCTCGCTCACCTCGTCGAGCAGGATGGTCCCGCTGTTGGCCTGGCGGAACTTTCCCTCCCTGCGGCGGTCAGCTCCGGTAAAGGAGCCCTTTTCATGGCCGAAGAGCTCTGATTCCAGCAGCGTTTCCGTAATGGCCGCGCAATTGATCTTGATGAAGGGCCCCTCCTTCCGCAGGCTGTTGTAATGGATGGCGGCTGCGATAATCTCCTTTCCGGTCCCTGATTCGCCGGTGATGAGAACCGTCGCCTCAGACGGGGCCACCTGGGCCGCCAGGTCGAGGAGCCTGGTCATGGCCTCGCTGCGACCGATGACATTGCGCCGGTCAAAGCGGAGTCCCAGGCGTTCCTTCAGGAGAAGATTTTCCTCCTTCAGGTGCGTGTGCTCCAGCCCCCGTTCCATAACAAGCCTCAGCTCGTCGAAGTCCAGGGGCTTGGTCAGGTAATCGTAGGCCCCCTTCTTGAGAGCTTCCACGGCGGTCTCCACCGAGGCATAGGCGGTCATGAGGATGATGGGGATGGCCGGATTGCGCCTGTGGATTTCCTCGAGGGCCTCGATTCCCGAAACCCGCACCATCCGGATATCCATGAGAACCAGGTCTACCGGGTGCCGATGGACGGCTTCAATGGCCGTCGCCCCGTCATCGGCTTCGGAAACGGCATATCCCCAGCCGGAGATCAGGGTCCTGAGCATGGTCCGGTGGGCAAAATCATCATCAACCACTAGAATTTCAATCTTCTTTTTCATGAAGACAACTCCATTTCGATAGGTTCGGACGAAGCCTCTCGGCGGGGAAGAAGGACGGAAAATACCGTTCCCCTTCCGGGTTCACTGGAGACAAGGATCTCTCCGCCGTGAGCCTCGACGATTCGCTGGGCAATGGGCAATCCAAGGCCGGTTCCGGAAGGGCGGGTCGTGAAATACGGATCAAAGATCCGCCCCAGTTCCTCTTTGCCGATTCCCGTTCCCGTGTCGGAAACGTCCACCCGGACGGTTCGATCGCCAGACTGGACGACCCTGAGGGAAAGCGTTCCGCCCTTTTCCATGGCGTTGAGGGCATTGAGGGTCAGATTGAGAAAGACCTGGGTCATACGGTCGCTGTCCAGAAGAAGATCGGGCACCGTGCGGCCGAAATCGGCTTCAAGGGACACCCCTTTCTCCCGGGCCTGGACTTCTATCATTTTCAGGGCATGCCGGAGAATCGGTTCGATGGCCGCCTCCTTCCGGTTCAGGGTCAGGGGGCGGGAAAATTCCAGAAGCTGGCCGATCACCCGGTTCAGCCGCTCCACCTCCTGGATCATAATGTCCGTCACCTGGAGATCCTCGGGATTGTCCCGGTAGCGCTCCCGCAGGTAAGTGGCAAATCCCTTGATGGAGCTCAGGGGGTTCCGGATTTCATGGGCCACGCCGGAAGCCAGGCTGCCGATGGCCGCCAGCCGACGGTTGTGCTCCAATTCCCTCTTGAGGTGCTGTACCTCCGTCAGATCCCGGAAGAGGATGGCATATCCGAAAAAATTCCCTTCGTCATCCTGAAGCCTTGTGGCGATGACGGACAGGGGGATCGTCCGTTCCCTGTTCACTGGGCATTCCGCTTCCCTTTCCAGGATCTGCTGAGCCTTGCCGAGGCCTTCGGTCGTTTCTGTAATGATATCAGGCAGGGCCTCCTCGGCTGTTCGCCCCAAAACATCCCCGGCCGGCAGCCCGAAAAGGGCTTCCGCCGTCTCGTTGAAGGCGATGATCCTTTTCCCGGGGTCCATGGCCACAAGCCCGATGGGCATGTGATTCACCAGGCTGTCGGAGAAAGCCCTGGCCCGGGAAAGGGAGCCGCGCACCGAACGGTAGCCCTGCGCCAGGAGCAGGGAAACCATTCCGGCAAAGCCGATGAGAAGGAGCGATACGCCGGTTATAACGGCATTCCGGGTGTCCTGTCCCTGGGCTGCCAGGACGGGGCCCATGTCCAGCCCGACAAAGATTACATAGCCCCGGGGCTGGCCGGCATTTTCCGGGGCTCTGTCGTCAGCGCCCCTGCTGTCCGGAAGATCCGCCCGCTCCTGGAATCCCGGAAAAGGGCTTCCCGGGGAAGAAAGGCCCCGGTACACCTCAAAGGTATGGGTGCCCTGATCATCGGCGATCCGGCGCCAGGCTGCCGAAGTGCGTCGGGCGGCCGCCCTGAGATCCAGGTTCCAACCGTATATCTCTCCCACCATGGAAGGATCGCTGTCCGCCACGATGACCCCCTGCGTATCGGCGATGATGAGATAATCCACCCCCGGCTGGCGGGCCGTTTCGATCAGCAGCTTCTGAAGCTGGACGCTGCCCCACTCGAGGCCGGCCCCCGCTCGGGCGCCCGCCTCGAAGGAGCGTATCAGGGCCTCTCCCTTTTCAATCAGCAGGCGGGTGGTGAGTTCGTTCTCCCGGTGGATATTCCCCAGGGTGATGAAGGCGAAGATCGGAATCAAAACCAGGAGCGCCCCCAGGATGATCCACGGCGGGATCATCACCCAGAAATTCCTTAAAGAAGATCCGCTGCGAACCTTTTTCATGAGATTGTCCATCCATCGCACTCTGCTTTTTCGGGGCTGTTGATGCCCCGATGTCCTAACTGGATACACACTGTTCAGCTGGATACCACAATTGGATACTTTTTACCCATATTTTCTCTCCTTCATTGAAAGAGAAAAATTCATTTTCTTAATAATCCTTTAATATCAACAATATAGGCGTTTCTTTCTGTCCTGGCACAGCTGTTGCCATTAAGGAGAGTAACGAAAACACATTTAGAAAGGAGAAATGACCATGAAGAAATTATTGACGGTGATGGCCGTGTTGGTTCTTGCGGTTGCGGTTGCTGTGCCATCTTTTGCTTACAGGGGATGGCGGGGCCATGGAGACGGTCCTTGCGCAGATGTCACCAAAGTTCCGGGACTCAACCTGACGGTGGAGCAGAAGGCCAAGCTGACGGACATGCAGGCCGCGCACTTGAAGGACATCAAGCCCCTCCGGGATCAGCTCTACAGCAAGAAGGGCGACTTGAGGCTCCTCTGGCTGGAAAAGAACCTGGATCAGGCCAAAATCACAGCCCTGGACAAGGAAATCCGGGCCATCAGGGATCAGATCCATGACAAGAGGACGAGCTATCAATGGGCCGTCTATCAGCTGCTGACTCCGGAACAGCGGGGCCAACTTGGGAACCTGGGTCGCAGAGGACCCTGCTTCGCCCCCGAACAGGGTCCGAGAATGGGTCCCGGAATGGGCTACGGTAACGGTCCCGGCATGATGGGCCGTTAGGCGGGCCGGAACAGGCAAAAAAGCAAGCAGGCAGTCCACAGGGGCTGTTTTCGGGGGGGGCCGTCAGCGCCCTCCCCATAACCATGCGGGATCCTCCGGCAATGCGAATCGCCGCCGGGAGATCCCGCATTTTTATGACGGATGGGCGTTCGATTCCTCTCAAGGCAACCCCCGGGTCTCCCGGGGGTTATATTTCCACCTGAGCGCCCAGTTCCACCACGCGGTTGACCGGCAGGTTGAAGTAGGAGGCAGGGGTTCCGGCGTTTCGGGACATGAAGGCAAAGAGCGATTTGCGCCAGAGCATCATTTTCGCCGTCCCGGTGGTGAGGAGCGATTCTCTGCCGAGATAGAAGGTCGTCGTCATGGGATCCGTCGCCAGCCCCTGGGCTGCGGCGATTTTCAGAAGTTTCGGCACATCGGGCTCCTGCATGAATCCGCAGACGGCCTCCAGGCGGTAAAATCCCTGGCCCAGATCTTCAACGGCGACGCGTTCCCGATCCGGAACCATGGGAACGCCTGTGGAACGGATGCTGAGGAGCACCACCTGCCCGTGCAGCATGTGGTTGTGCTTCACATGGTGCAGAAGGGTGGGCGGTATGCCCGCTGGAGAGATCGTCATGAAAATCGCCGTGCCCGGGACCCGGGGAAGCTTGTGCTTCGCAACCTCTTCAAGAAAAATGTCCACGGGCAGTCTTTCCCCCTGAAGCTTATGGTTCAACTCCTCCCTTCCTCTGCGCCAGGTGGTCATCACGGTCGTTATGATCAGCGCCGCCAGAAGGGTGAACCACCCCCCGTCGACAATTTTCAGAAAATTGGCCCCCAGATAGGAAAGATCGAAGACAAGAAAGGTGGCCACCAGGGGAATGGCCTTCCAGAGGGGCCATTTCCGGTTGTAGACCAGGACCAGGAAGAACAGGAACGAGGAGATCGTCATCGTGCCGGTCACGGAAAGGCCATAGGCCCCTGCCAGTCCGCTGGATGCGCCGAAACCGAGAACGACGCCGATGCAGCTGATCATGAGCGCATAGTTGACGAAGGGGATGTAGATCTGCCCCTCCATCTCGCTGGAGGTGTGAACGATCCTGATGCGGGGAAGAAATCCCAGCTGTATGCCCTGCTGGGTGATGGAAAAGACCCCGGAAATCAGGGCCTGCGAAGCGATCACGGCGGCAACCGTCGCCAGGCCGACCATCGGATAGAGCAGGGGTTCGGGAACGACGCCGTAAAAGGGGTTGACTTTCATTTCCGGGTGATGAAGAAGGAGCGCTCCCTGGCCGAAGTAGTTGAGCAGCAGGGCCGGGTAGGCGATGGCGAGCCAGGAGAAGCGGATGGCGCTGCGTCCGAAATGGCCCAGGTCCGCGTAAAGGGCCTCTCCACCGGTAAAGCAGAGGACCACGGAGCCGAGCACAAGAAATCCATGGAAATGATTCTGTAAAAAAAAGTTGAAGGCAAAAATCGGGTTCACCGCGGAAAGCACCCGGGGCTCGTGAAGAATCTGCACGAAGCCCAGGCAACTCAAGGCGGCAAACCACAGAAGCATGATCGGACCGAAAACGATACCGATGTCCGCCGTGCCCCGGCGCTGCACGAGAAAGAGCCCGAGGAGGATTGCGCAGGTCAGGGGAACCACCATCGGTTTTGCCGCCTCGGTCGCCACCTCGAGGCCCTCGATTGCGGAAAGGACGGAGATGGCCGGGGTGATGATCCCCTCGCCGCAGAGAAGCCCCGCTCCCAGAATGCCCGCCAGCATCACGAGGGCATGTTGCCCGGATGAAATATTGCTCGACGGTCTGGGGATCAGGCCGAGGAGGGCAAAAATCCCGCCTTCTCCCCGGTTATCCGCCCTCATGATGAAAACCACGTACTTGATGCTGATGACCATGGTCATCGACCAGAAGATCAGGGAAAGCGTTCCCATGAGATTGGTGTGGGAAAGGCTGATCGCGTGCGTCCCATAGAAGCACTCCCGGACGGTGTAAAGCGGGCTGGTTCCCAGGTCGCCGAAGACAACGCCCAGGGCGCCGAGGGCGAGGAGAAGAAATTTCCCCTTCTGGTGGTTTTGGGAATTGATGTTCGAATTCTGTGAGGCCTGCGGTTGGCCTTCGTCAGGTTGATTTTCCAAAGATTGGGCACCCCCCTTAAATTCAACAGGAACTTGGAGGAGCAGATCCCGATGAATGATGGGGAAGGTCTCCTCAACGACGCCTGCGGGGTTAGCTGACGGGCTCGGGCCGAAGAGGATGCCCTACACCTTATGTGTGGTGATACGCCCCGGAAAAAATGGGTCCCCCGCTCCTCAAAATCTGAGAATTAAGCGGCACTTCATAAATCACTATAAACGCTTATTGTCAAGAAATCATCGCATAAAAAACGGTTTCTGGAGGCCGCGAAGGAATTTGAGTCCCTCGAACCAGAGAATGCTGACCACTCCCGTCGCCAGGCACAGCCAGAGATCGGGGGCATGGAGCCGGTCGAATTTGAACAGATGCCGCAAGGCGGGAGCGTACAGGACCAGCCCCATGAAGAGAAGGGTTCCCCCTATCACCCACCAGAGCGCGGGATTGGGAGCGTTCAGCGTGGCCGGAATCGTTCGTGACCAGGAGCGGTTGGTCAGAATCAGGCAGAGGTTGGCGGCAATAAGGGCCGTGAACGTCAACGCCCGGGCGTAGCCTTCTCCAAGGCCCTCATGGAAGGAGAAAAGAAAGACGACCACCAGGAGTAAAAGAACGCTGATGCCCTGCATCAGGCTGACAGCCAGCGTTTTCGCGTTCAACAGGGGTTCGGCCGGGTTTCGGGGAGGGCGGGTCATCACGTCTGCTTCCTCCCGTTCGTTTTCGAAGACGATCGAGCAGGCCGGATCAATGATCAATTCCAGAAACAGGATGTGAACCGGCATCAGAATGAGGGGCCAGTTGCAGAGTACGGGAATCAGGGACAATCCCGCAATCGGCACATGGATCGCGACAATGTAGGCCACGGCCTTTCGGATGTTGTAGAATATCCGGCGCCCCAGTCTCAGGGCCTGGACGATGGACGAAAAATCGTCGTCGAGAAGCACCAGTGAAGCGGATTCCCTCGCCACATCCGTTCCTCTGCCCCCCATGGCAATCCCGATATGGGCGGACTTCAGGGCCGGGGCGTCGTTGACTCCGTCCCCCGTCATCGCCACGATTTCACCCTTTGCCTTGAGGGCTTCGACGAGCCGCAGTTTCTGTTCCGGGACGACACGGGCAAAGATGTTGACGGCTGAAATCCTCCGCTGCAGTTCCTCATCGGACATGGCGTCCAGATCCGGTCCCGTCAGGCAGTCCTCACCGGGCGCCAGGCCGATCTGACGGGCGATGTGCCGGGCCGTTCCCGGATAGTCTCCGGTAATCATCACCACGCGGACTCCGGCTGTACGGCATTCCCGAATCGATTCCGGGACCGAGGCCCTCACCGGATCGGACAATCCGATCAGGCCCACGAATTCGAAAACGAAGTCATGCTGTCCATCGGGCAGGTCCGAGGGCTCGAAAACGGCCTTGGCGACCCCGAGCACCCGGAGGCCATCATCGGCAAGGCAGCGAACGTGCCGATCCAGCTCCTCCGTCTCTCCTCCATTCAGGTGGCAGAGATCGGCAATCGCTTCCGGTGAGCCTTTGGCGGCGATGACGTAGTCTCCGCCATGAGGGGATTTCCAGACGCGGGACAGGGAAAGCAGCTCCCGGGAGAGGGGGTACTCGTGAACCAGCGCCCAGTCTGAATGGAGATGTTCCGTTTCTGCAAGGTGGAGGTCTCCCAATAGCTTGATCGCCTTTTCCATGGGATCAAAGGGGTCGATCTGGCTTGCCAGGATGCTGAATTCCGCAAGCTCGTGAAAAGGTTCGGGCAGGATCTGCTGATCAAAATTTCCCAGCGTGAAGAAGGAGTTCCGGGCAAACAGTTTCCGGACGGTCATCCGGTTTTCGGTGAGTGTCCCTGTTTTATCCACACAGAGGACGGTGGCTGAACCAAGGGCCTCGACGGCCGGAATGCGCCGGGTGAGGACCCGCTTCTGGGAAATGCGCCAGGCTCCGATAGCCAGGAAGACGGTAAGCACGACGGGAAACTCTTCCGGCAGGGTCGCCATGGCCAGGGTGATGCCCGCCAGAAGCCCATGGAGCCAGTCCCCCCTCGTCAACCCATAGACGACAATGACCACGGCGCACAGGGAAAGTCCAAGGAGCGAGAAATAGCGGACCAGCCGCCCCGTCTCCTTCTGCAGGAGAGATTCCTCCGGCGCAACGTCCTGCAGGGCCCTGCCGATTTTCCCGATCTCGGTGTGGATGCCCGTGGCCAGTACCCGGGCGATGCACTGGCCCTGAACGGCCAGGGTCCCCGAGTAAATGAAGGGAAGATCGTCACCGCCCGGCCGTCCCATTCCGGAGGCGCAGGGGTCGGCGGACTTCCGGACAGGTGCGGATTCTCCGGTCAGGAGAGACTCATCCACGCAGAGGCTCAGGCAGGAGAGCAGAACCGCATCGGCGGGAATGCGATCCCCCTCTTTCGCCACCAGGATGTCCCCCCGGACAACCTCCCGTCCGGCAATCCGTCTTTCCCGGCCATCCCGGATCACCAGGGCGCGGGGGCTGGAAAGATCCCGCAGGGCCTCCAGGGCCCGCTCCGTCTTGCGCTCCTGATAAAGCGTGATGCCCATGACGACAAAGACAAAACCGAGGAGCATCAGCGCTTCATGAACATCTCCCAGGAAAAGGTAAAGGGTTCCGCAGGTGACCAGCAGCAGAAACATGGGTTCCCGCACGACATCCCCGGTGACGGCCCAGACGCTGCGCCCCCGGGACGAGGGCAACTCGTTGTACCCATCCCGGAGTAAGCGCTGTGCCGCTTCCTCTTCCGAAAGTCCGGGAAATATTTTGGGGTCCAGCCCGCTGCTCATTGCCTGTGCCAACCTCGAATAGGAAATAGGCGACTGATCCTGCTGATCATAAGGGGGGAATCCGGGGAATTCAAGGATATTGTGACCGATGGCCGGCCATGGTGTGCCCTGAAGGCTTCGTCTGCGGGACAGGTATGACTTTCCGGAAATCTTTTTCATCCACGGCCACATTTCTCATAGAAATCGTCCGTGTCGGGGAGTAAAATAAATCCGGCAAGATGAGCCGAGGGCACAAAGGGCTGAGAGGCTTGTCCGTGAGAGCCTTTTCGGGGGTTTTCCCCCGGAAGGAAGCCTTTTCCGCCGATGAGGGGACCATGCCGCCGGAGCGATTCCGTGGAAACCATGTATAAAAAGATTCTTGCCGCAGTCAATGAGCATCTGAATTCCGAAGTGGCGGCGCGCTATGCCCTGAACCTCGCCCAGGAGCTTCATGCAAAGCTCTATATCTGCTTTGTCGCCGAGGAGGGCATGCCCCCCCATGACCGCCACATCGCCGAGGAAGCCATTCAGCGGCTTTTCGACGACGCCCTGGAACGGAACATCCAGGCGGAAAGCATCGCCTCCACGGGAAATCCCCTCCGGGAGATCGGGAAAATCGTCCGCCAGGAAAGGATCGGGCTTGTCTTTGCCTCGACCCGGAGAGAGGATCTTGAGAAAAGGTTCTACGCCGGCACTGTGGCCCGGAGCCTGTCGCTGAAGCTTCCCTGCTCCGTGGCCCTCGTGCGCATTGCCCATTCCGGCAGGGTGCGCCCCGGGAGGATTCTCGTTCCGGTGAAGGCAAGGATCAATCGCGTGCGGGAACGTGCGCTTTTTGTGTCCGCCATGGCCAAGGCATTCGGGGCAAAGGTTTTCGTCTTCCATGCGCCGAAGCCTCTGGAAAAGCTCTTTTCCGGAGAGATACACCTCACTCCCCCGGAATGGGAAGAGCGCAGGTCAACGGACATCGCGCACTTCATGAGTCATCTCACGCAGAGGGACATCGAGCATGAAGGGCGGCACCTGCCGGGAGGGATCGCCCGGAACATCACGGTCGAAGCCTTTGCAAAGCGGCATGACCTCATCATCATGGGGGCCAGCGAGCGGAGCCTTCTGGCTTCCCTGCTCAATGGCAGTCCCGTCGAGCAGGTTCTGAGAGAGACACCCTGCGACCTCATCATCCTGAAGCCCCGCCATGAAGATTAACAGCCTTTCCCGGGAGGAGGCCCTTCGGGCCCTTGTCAGTTCGGAAAACGGCCTTTCCGAAAAGGAAGCCGCCCGAAGGCTTTCGGAAAGCGGTTTCAACGAGATCCGGGAGGCGCACAGAACTCCCCTGGCGATCCGGTTCTTGAAGCAGTTTACCCATTTCCTGGCCTTGCTCCTCTGGGTCGGCGCAGGGCTCGCCTTCCTTTCCGATTATCTCCATCCCGGCGAGGACATGGGCACCCTCGGTTTTGCCATCATCGGCGTCATTGTGATCAATGCCGTCTTTACCTACATCCAGGAATACCGCGCCGAGAAGGCCCTGGAGGCCCTGAAGAGGCTTCTGCCCTTTTCGGTGCGGATTGTCCGGGAAGGAAAGGAGCGGAAGGTCCCGTCTCGGGAGGTTGTCCCGGGGGATGTTATGCTCCTTTCCGAAGGGGACCGGATCCCCGCCGACGCCCGCCTCATCGAAGGCGCCATGCTGAAGGTCAACAATGCTCCGCTGACGGGCGAGTCCGAAGCCAGCCTTCGCAATGCTCTGCCTGCGCCGGGCGAACTTCTGGACAGCCCCAATATTGTCTTTGCCGGGACAAGCGTCATAAGCGGTTCGGGAAAAGCCCTGGTGTTCGCAACAGGAATGGGGACGGAATTCGGCCGGATCGCCCATCTGACGAGCGCCGTTGAGCAGGATCTCAGCCCGCTTCAGAAGGAGATTGCCAAGGCGACCCGCCTGGTGGCGACCATCGCCGCCCTGGTCGGCATCTTTTTCTTCAGCCTCGGATTTGTCATCGGGAGGGATTTCTGGGGAAATTTCATCTTTGCCGTCGGCATCACCGTCGCCCTGATCCCCGAGGGGATGCTGCCCACCGTCACCCTCTCCCTGGCCATGGCGAGCCAGAGAATGGCGAAACGGAAGGCCTTGATCAAGAATCTCTCCTCGGCGGAGACGCTGGGCTGCGTATCCGTGATCTGCACCGACAAGACCGGAACACTGACCCAGAATCGAATGACCGCGGAAAAAATATGGAGAGACGGCTCGATCCTGGATGCGCAGGGATTTATGGCGCCGGCCGATGATCCGCTGATGCAGGCGGCCCTTCTGTGCAATAATGCGCGCTTCGCCGACAATGAATACCGGGGGGATCCCACCGAGACTGCCCTGCTGCGGCTTGGAAGGGAAAGCCTGGGTGATCTGAGTGCAGAACGCATGTTTGAGATTCCCTTCGACTCGGACCGGAAGAGGATGACCACCGTGAACAGAGTGGGGGACGCGGGAATCGTCTTTTCGAAGGGGGCCATGGAGAGCATCCTGCCCCTGTGCAGCCGGTTCCTGGTGAACGGCGTCGAATACGGGATGGAGGAGACCTTTCGCGAAAGGGCATTGGATGCCTATGGGTCCCTCATGGATCATGGGCTGAGGGTTCTGGCCTTCGCCTACAGGAAAAATCCTTCCGATCTCCTCCCCCCGGACCCCTCGTCTCTGGAAGAGGATCTTGTGTTGGCCGGCCTGGTCGGGCTCGAAGACCCGCCGCGGCCTGAGGTGCCGGAGGCCATTGGAAAATGCCATGAGGCGGGCATCAAGGTCATCATGATCACGGGGGATGGAAGCCGGACGGCAGTTGCCATCGCCCGCGAGATCGGCCTGGTGAAGGGCGATCCGCTCGTGATCGAAGGGCCGGAGTTCCTGGAAATGGATGACCGGGAACTCCGGGAAAAACTCTCGGTCGGAGAAATCCTCTTTGCGCGCATGGCGCCGAAGCACAAGATGAGGGTCGTCTCGATCCTCCAGGAGGAAGGGGAATGGGTCGCTGTGACGGGCGACGGCGTCAATGACGCGCCTGCCCTGAAAAAGGCGGATATCGGCATCTCCATGGGCATTTCGGGTACCGATGTCGCGAAGGAAGCTTCGGACATGATCCTGCTGGATGACAATTTCGCCACCATCGTCAATGCCGTTGAGGAAGGCCGGGCGGTTTACGAGAACATCCGGAAATTTATCACCTACATCTTTGCCTCCAACATCCCGGAGGCCGTCCCCTACCTCGCATACATCCTGTTCCGGATCCCGCTGCCGCTGACGATCATGCAGATCCTGGCCGTCGACCTCGGCACGGACATGCTTCCGGCACTGGCCCTCGGCACGGAAAAGCCGACACCGGCGGTGATGAGGCAGCCGCCCCGAAGCAGGAACGAGAGACTCCTCAATTTTTCGCTCCTTTCCCGTGCCTATCTCTTCCTGGGGCCGATCGAAGCCTTCGCCTGCATGTCCGGTTTCTTCTATGTCATGATCAACGGGGGCTGGACATGGGGGATGGAGGCAGCGCCGGATCACGTCCTCTATCTGCAGGCGACGACGGCGTGTCTCACCGCGATCATCATCGTCCAGATCGGCAACGTCTTTGCCTGCCGGTCGGCGAAAGAGTCCGTGTTCAGACTCGGTTTTTTTTCAAACCGGTTCATCTTCATCGGCATCGGTTTCGAACTCTGCCTTCAGCTCTTCATCGTCTATTCCCCTTACGGAAACAGGGTATTCTCGACCTATCCCCTTTCCCCGGCAATGTGGCTGGTCCTTCTTCCCTTTGCCTTCCTTCTGCTCTTCAGTGAGGAGGCCAGGAAATATCTCGTACTGCGACGGTGACGGAAGCCTATTCAGGAGACCCTATACCATCGGGGAGGTAATTTGCCAGGCGACAACCTTAATCCACCATCAAAAAAAAATAAAA